>JAFGFW010000141.1 GCA_016930875.1 Deltaproteobacteria bacterium
ACGTCTGCTTATGCAAGGTTTTCACAGAAAAATTCAATCCTTATCTCAGTCCCTCGATTCTCTTTCGATTCAAGGGTCATATTCCCCCCCAAAAGGCGGGTTCTTTCCTCCATGCCAAGCAGCCCCAAACCTTTGTTTAAAGCTTCGCGAGTGTCAAATCCTGACCCGTCATCTTCAATGCGCAAAACAATTTTAGAGTCCCTTTTCTTTAGCTCCACAACGGCGTGAATGGCGCGGGCGTGCTTCTCAATGTTGCATAAGCCTTCCTGAACGATCCGGTAAAGGGCTGTTTCCACATCCTTATTCCCAAGCTTACCGGCAAGACTTGTTTTTAGGACAATGCGAATACCGGTCCTGGCGTCAAAATCCTCACAAAGAGAACGCAAAGCAGGGATCAAGCCCAGGTCATCCAACGCAGAAGGCCGTAGATTCATGGCCAATCGATCCGTTTCCCGGACTGTCTGTTCCAAGAGCAATTCAGCCTTGGACAAGTGTTCCATGGCTGTATGCCTGCTTTCTGTCAACCCGTCTTTGGCCAGGGACAAATACAAACCCATGGTATTCAATGCCTGACCAATCCCATCGTGCAGTTCCCGAGAAACGTGTTTCCTATACTTTTCATCAGATTCTCTGATTCTCTTTTGGAGTATTCTGGTTTCAGTTACATTCCGTATGATCTTAACGCCATAGGCGACATCACCTCGTTCGTTTCTTATAGGATACCAGGAAGTCTCGTGATAGCACAAGTCGCCTTTCCTGTCCGTAAACTTGACCATGTTACACTGGGTTTGCGTCAAAGCCACAGGAGAGGTAACGGGGCATTTCCCTTGCTCCAAGAGACAGGGTTCACCCAGGCTCTTGAATACTGCAAAGCAATACTTGTTTATGACCTGTTCCCTTGTCACCTCCCTTCTTCTTAAATATGATTCGTTTACTTCCACAATCCTCAAATCCTTATCAATGACCAGGATGTCCTCTCCAATGCCGTCTATCATGGTCCGCAAGAAATCCCTGGTTTTCGCAAGTTCCTCTACAAGCAGAGATTTCTCTTCTAAATAGCTGCAAACTTGCCAGAAAAAACTCGCGTTAACATGATCTATGACTTGGATGTGGGTTGGCTTGGTTCGAATGATGGTGTCACGAACCTCATCGGTTCCAGTGAGTTCAATGATAAACTTCAGGTCTTCAAGGTCGTAAAAATCTTTGTAATCCGTGGTGGTAAATATCCCCTGTTGTCTTGCAAATTGAAATCCCGCGGCTCCTTCATCAATATCGGCCACACCCACTATTTCTGGCATCTGAACATCTTCATGGGCAAGGAACCTCTGCAAAACGGCCAAACAGGCAGCGCCCCCACCTACAATTGCGATTTTCAACCTTTTGGCTGGTACAGTCATTGCAATCTGCCGGCTAAAATAAACTTAGGCGTTCCCCTAAAACGTAGGCTCATTATTGCATGGCCCCGCCCCGTAAAACCTGTATCCATGACCGTGACATACCCCACAGCCCCCCCACTGATCATGATCAACGGGAATGTTGTGGCAAGTCTGGCAGGTTGCATACCAATCTGCGATCTCATCGCATGTTCCAGTATCTTCAGCAACAAGCACACCGTTTATCCACCTTCTGATCAGATGCGGCTTCCGTTTAGCGCCGTGGGGTTCATGGCAGTCTGTGCAGGAAAGTACATAGTTGGAATTCGCTGAGTCCACATAAGGGGCCTTTAGCGTTCCCTCAAAGGCAATGCCCTGATTACAGGTATTGGCAAGATACTCGCCGTGTCTGTCTGCAGTCCAGTCAATCGCCTTTACAGTTGCGCCTCTCTCTTGATCATATTGTGGATCTTTGTGGCAATCCAGGCAGAAGGTCACGTAATCCGGCATATTGGAACCGTCGGAAGTGGTATTACCCGCAGGCTCAAATGGTCCATTCTCGGGGCTCCATGGTCCATTGCCGTAATACGGGGCCTGATAGTTATTGTAGGAGCTCATCCGTTCGTCTATATCATCACCCCAGAGATTGTTGTGGTCAGAGGGTCGCGAGATGGCGGTCTTGAGCTTGCCCTGCGCAATCTCTACTTCCCAGTCCCTTTGAACCAGATGAGGATTGTGACACCCTGAACAAGGATCAGGACTGGAGCCAAATCCCCATTTACCTTCCATAAAATCCCGGATTGCTTTCAGGTCGTGGCTGGACCCGCAATTGGCAAACTGTGAATCCAAGGCACAGAATTGTTCCCGTATGTTCGCGTAATGCTGTGTCGCACCTCCAAAATTGACACTATAAGGATAATTGACCACGGCCTGACCTTCGCTGTTCATACCTCTGTGGCACCAGTAGCAAAACAGGTCGCACCGGGTGGTAACAAAATCATAAAAGAGCGCGTACTCATGGGGGCCCAACACTTCGCCGCCTATACTTCCATGCTGCTCGTGACAATGGGCACAATTGCCCGTTGCGTACCCGACCGCCGCCGTTCTATCCCGATTGACACCATATGTGCTGCTACCGTGGGCCGAATCGAGATAAGGCCCGGCAAAACCCGGGTTGACCGCGTACAACAGTAATGCCACTGTTGCCGTCAGAACAATAAGCGCCAACCTATGAATTCTAAACTCGAATGTCCCACGTATCACAATATGACAGACCTTTCTCGCAATACTCAAGAATCACCAAGCCACTCATCTGTTGGAATCCTAGCCTGTTTAAGTATTTCTTTTACCAATTCTGATGAAATCTCTTTGCCATGCGGATTTGGGATAATCTGCCTGTATTTGCCCCTCTTCATGTAGCTATGCTTACCCCCTCCGAAGGGGCCTTCAAAACCAAGCTTATTAAGCCTTCTTATCAGCTCTGCTCTTGAACAGGAAAATATCTTAGCCATAAGTTGCTTTACTTAAACCTTCCTTAGCTTCCAACTGCTCCATAGCACTTGCCAACTCCACCCCATTGACTACCGGGATTTCTTCGCCTTCTCTTAAGCCAACTGTAACCCAAAGCTCTATGGCATCTATGAGATTGTCCCGCGCATCTTCAAAATCATCGCCT
The DNA here is from genome assembly GCA_016930875.1 of Deltaproteobacteria bacterium. Classification (NCBI taxonomy): domain Bacteria; kingdom Pseudomonadati; phylum Myxococcota; class Myxococcia; species Deltaproteobacteria bacterium. Next base: position 3,049 of record JAFGFW010000141.1, read on the forward strand.
TGTGTCATGCAACCCGGCAAAACAGAGGTTGTTGCCACAACACAACCAGTTTCAGCATCTCGTACGTATTTTGCAGTTTTAAGGACTTCCCTTACATACTCTTTGAAGCCAACGTATTTCATCGTTCCCCCATAATATTACTTGCCCATCTTGCCCCTGGCGGCTTGAAAACATGTATCGGTTGTCTGCGTTTAAATAAACACCAATAACATCGGACCCAACATCCCTGAACGTCACGAACGCTTCCACACCTCCAGGCAATAATCAAGGAGTGACGTAAGCCTTGGTTCTAATTCAGCCCACGTATCATATTCGTCCCGGCCAAGCATAAACACAAGATCTACTGCATAGGAAGACTTGTTTCCTGAACTGTCAGCTTTTTCATGAACATGATCTGTAACAATGCAACTTGCACCCCGGCCCAGGGAAAATACATATGTATCAGAGGTGCGTTTTGATGAGTAAAAACGAAACGGGCTGGTCACACTGTAGCTTGCCCGTTGATCTGAAGGACGCTCACTTTCCCCTATCATAAACCCGGGAAATGGATGAACGCCTTTGTTTTTGCACAGATCAATTCTTTGCTGTTCCTTTTCGTTCAGGAAAAAAATCGACAGGACCTGCTGGCTGCAAATCGCCATCCAGATGCCTGTGGATTTAAGGACTTCAGGCAAGAAAGCCTGATCATCGTCCATGTGGTCCGCAAAAAACGCCTGGACTATTTCCACCGCTTTCTGAGTAACTTCCTGTGTTGTTACAGTTTTTTTCACTGCATAGCCCAAGGGAACGAAAAGAAGTTTATTCTTTGAATTGTAGTGAGACACGACAATTCAAAAACCACACTCTCTGATCTAAAGGCACTATACCTTCGAATTATTAGCCTAATTATGCCTTTCTTTTTGTTTTTCGTCCTCTCAACGCAAAACAAAAAAACTCTTAAACTCTGAGTCCTTTGCGTCTCAGCAGTGGGACATAAGTTCTTTCTGTCAGAAAAAACACGAATTTCGTTGATAATAAACTAAAATTTATAATACCGTTTCACAACTTATTTTACAACCAAAATCATATGGACTCCATAACCTGGTCAAAGTCACAATAGCCCCGTTATCTCAGTGCCTTCGTGTCTTTGTAACTAAAAAGCTCAAAAAACCCCTCGTCAAGATCGGCCATTCATGGTATTATAAAATTTATTATGGAGAGCACTCAGTGTCTCTAGTGAGTGAAACGAACGGGCGGTGCATATTCGACCGCAAGACAAGAAGCTGGAAAATGGAATCCATTCCCTCCTTCCAGTAATAAACTACAGATAAGAGGTGATGTTAAAATGAAAATAGCCATTTATGTAGCATTTGCCGCGCTGGTCCTTGTAGCATCCATCTTTATCCTGAAACCTAAAAGCGAGAAGCCTGACACCACCGAAACGCCGAAGGTAACCAGTCACATCGCTGACACAGACGTATCATCCCCGGCGCCTGCCGCGCCTGGCGAGAAAAAGCCTTCGACCGCAATACCCGCAGAAAAAAAAAGCAAGCGAACCCAAACTATAGCCAAGCCTTCTGAGCCCCCTGACAAGGCTCCCAGACCCTTCGATTTCTCTGACACAGAGCAAGACTTCGTCCGAGCACAAAGATCACCCTTTGATACGTCCGAAGCGCCAACGTTTCCACCCTTGCCATCCACCATGGACGATGACTTTTCATCCTTTGCCGATTTTCCCACAAAAGGCATCGACGATGACGACTTCGGCAACGATGGCCTCAGCAGTGATATGGACTTTTTCCGCAAAGACGAACTCGAAAAACCACTCGATTCCGGCGAGCTTAGATGACCTCCAAAACAGGGCGAAATCGGCTGGGGCAAAATCAATCCTGCGGACTGGTCATTTTTGTAGAGGATCGTCTATGAAGCTTCAGTGACGTTGAGAAAAATCGGGGATCTCCCGCACCCTACCGAGGCTACTCGGGCTGCCGAAGCTTCACCATCACCACACCATAAACCGATAAATCCATGACCTTCTCAAACCCTCCACTGCCGGTTCCACCATCTATCATTTCGAGCTCCGGTCCGGAACCGTAGTAGCTGTTGGAGTGACCACCGTCTATGAGGTAGATTTCATAGTTATAGGAGGGAAAAGGCACATTCTCCACCCTGAGCGTTACGGATTTACTCAAGGTATAATCCGGATCCCATGGATTATCGGGTACCACATAGTATGTTGCCAGCAAAGAGACTGCATCTGTGTCTTTTGTGGCAATGGCGTATAGATCAGACTGCGAACAGATTGCTGAAATCTGCTCGGCATTTTCTCCCAACATGGAAAACAGCTTGAAGGCATTAAAACTGGCCTTCGGCACATTGCTTCCATCCAAAGTAAAAAGGCTCCACCCCCCCCCATATCCATTATCATCGTAGTAAGGTTTGGAAGCAAGAAAGTAATACGTTTGCCCGTCGGTAACGCTATTGGCAATGTCCATGAGCCCTTTCGTCACAAACGAGGCCCCATAATGTGTATCATGTCGCCTGTCCGGGATATGGTTTACATTCCATTCCGTCAGGAAAAGCTCATTTGAACTAAGACCTTCTTCAGCCATGATTCTGTACAGATTGGATGAAACAAAAGAATAGGGCGAGCGGACGGCCACCTGGCCCCATTGCTCCAAGTCTTTGAGGTAGTCGTAAATATCGTATAAGAAGACCCGCACATAATCAGGCGGAAATCCCTGCGCTTCAAGGTCTTGCTTATAGAAATACTTGATCACAGATTCACTAAGCGGCTCATAGGGCGCCATCTTGCCCAGCATGGATGACAAGACTTCATCAACCCCGTACCAATGCCAGGAATAAAAGCCCATGGGCTGATTGTAGAATCGCAAGAAATGGCAGAGGTACCTGGTCCACCATATACCTGATATATTGGGGACTATGGCAGGCCCACCGACTACAATGTCCGGCTCCGCCGCTCTGGCGCCCATGGCGGTATACTTATATACTCGGAGGAAGTTTTTCATGACCTGAAAGGTATTATGCCGGAGTCCATTCACTGCGCAATTATAGACAACTTCACCATCGACCAAACAAGGCATCTTTTGCATGTACCACGTTGATCCGCAATTAGGCTCACCAAAGACCTCACAATAATCGATCCTGTTCAAACCAGCGTTCTTGAGCGACCGGAATCCGGCGTACACCACCTTTGCCCACACGTAATAATCTTCCGGAGGATATTTCGCATAGTTAGGCAGATTATTGGTGACCACATTTTCGTCTATTGAGGTGGAGAGCCATTTGGGAATGCCGTATACCTGCAGCACGATTTTGCACCCGTTCTCGGCAGCCAGGTTGGCATTAGCGATGACATCAACGGCCTCGGAGGGGGCTGTCCCTTCAAGGCGGTAGTTGCTATATGTATTTGTATCCGCATCGCACTCCACTTGGTCCATTCTCAATTTGAGTCGGTAAAGGTCCGCACCGACTTCACTTCTGAACCGTTCTGAAATCTCGGTTGGCCCCCAGAAATTGATGCCGCCGGCTATGTTGTCGAATACCCCCTCGTTTACTGAAGCATCCACTGTGATATCCGCAGCCAGTGTACTCGATGATGCAACCAGAACCCAACCAACCAGGGTAATTAAGACCACTCTGAAGCACTGCACCCTATGGGCCACAAACTCGCTTTTTAATAGCTTCATTGTCGACTCCCTTTGCACTTCCCCTGATTAGAAGCACGGCTTTCATCCAAAGAGTGAGAAACGGTAGAACCAGATCCAGAAAAAAGCACTGCCCCCCTCTCCTGCAAACATAAAAAAGGACAGGGAGCTAAATCACCTGTCCTTTTCAGCCCTCTGAAAACTGCAATGTTCTGACATTAAGGCGCCTTGACAACGCCGGTGCCATTAAGCCCACCCAGGGCGGCTTCACTCCATGTCTTGAAATACTGAGACTGCCAAATGAGCTCTCCAGGAGGAATCTCCGTAGGCGTGCTGTAAACGACCTGCTTGACCTCCACGACCGGGGCGGTGACACTAGGCGCGGTATAGATCCTGAAAGAAAACTTTTCGCCGGCGGCGAAGCCCCATGGATCTACTGTGGCTCGGGGGACTACCATACCAAGGGTAATCCAGCACCATTGATTTCCGGGCAGGATGTTGCCGGACAACAGACCTCCCCCGTTATAGAAGGTCCCTGCATAGACTGAGACTCCGTATTTATCAAAAACCTCGATCCAGACCCCCATGTTCCTTGAAGGGTGGCTATTGGTCACCACGATCAGAGTATCCGCCTGCAGGGTTTGGGGTCCAACCGTTTGCTGCAGGTACCCGTCATAGGAGATCATCCATGGCGCCCCAAACGGCGGTGCCGCGACGGCTGCCCCCGCAAAAGCAAACACACAAACCAGTGCCAGGCCGATGGCAAATTTCTTGTACATACGTCTCCTCCTTTCCGTGGGGACACGGCTATGTGGCAGGGCCGTGTCAAAAAGGCTTCATCCAAAGGTTCAGACATCACCTCCTTTGGCCGGCCTGCGCAAAAAAAAAACAGCTATAGCTAATAAGGCCGAACCAATTATTCCATAGAAACCGGCGGGGCAGAGGTCTAAGCCAAAGCGTCATTTCCAACCTCGCATCGAACCGCCAGGTTTTTACGGGCAGCGCCCTAAGCGGAAGAGCAGGCTACATTTAAAATAAACAAGATGGTGAACGCTCTTTTCGGAAGACAATATCTCTTATTGGCCGAGACGTTTACTACGCCTTGCATAAATTGTCGTTTTTGTCAATAATGGGATGTTCCACTTAAGATAGACAATAACCTTACCAAGCTAACAATATCAGTGGAATTGCCACTAGGTCCTATAATCTCAATTGGTTAGACGATGCACCATAAAATCGGGGTCAAAAATGTGGTTAATGCAGCTTATACTCTTAGGAAAATGAGTGACAAATATTGGATTAAAACCATGCCTCCGTCTTACCTCCCGAGTAGCCCCAAAGGCCGGAGGCTGCGACTCTGCGGTAAATAGAGGCTGAACAAGCAGACTCTACTAGTGAAGAGGTTCATCATCTTCACCCTTCATTCCGTAAGCTCTGGCATCAACCTCCATCCTTACTCCCTGAAAATCGATTTCCAGATAATTGGCAAAAGCTACTCTCAAAAACTCTGTGGCACGACGCCTGAGTTTTTCGAAATCCTCAGATTCAAATCCATACTTTTCTTTGATCTGGGCAAGTTTTTTCCCGGGATCTGGCTCTTGGAACCCCTCATCAACATCAGAGCGGACAATTGACAAATTATAGCTGAAAAGTTCTTTGATTGCCTCGAAATAGTCCCCTTTCCGCTCTTTATAGTTGTTCAAGCTATCCCCCCATGTGTCGGGGTTCTCAATCTGGCCCTCAATCATCTGGCGAAAGTTCTCAGAGGGAATTAAGGATTCCAAAATATCGTAGTTCTTCTTAAGTACCTTCCCCATCAGGACCTCATTTCCAGCCAAGGGGGACACCACTTCGGCAATGACATCCTGGGGTTCTATGCCCAGGTTGCCACACTCAAGCCCCAGGTCCGTGTGAAGCCCTTGAAGACGATTCTCATCAAGCTCTTCCTCATTCGGACGGACCGACGGAAGCTGGATGCCGGTCTTTATTGAGCGATAGATCATAAAATTGACTATCATCGAAATCAGGTACGAAAGCCTGTAAGCCTTCCCACCAGCCACCCTACGTCTCTTCAAAAAAGCTTTCGTTTCCTCTTCCACGGGCTTCTTGATGGCCTCTTCCAGCTGACGCTGCTTTCTTTCCTTTTTGAGCCTGCTCTTTTTTCCCAATGAGTTACTCCTTTGGTCCTACACCCCTCCACATCCGCCCATGGAACCAGAGATCTGCATGCTAAGCTCCTTGCCAAAATCCTGTGCCCGACTATTCAAAAAATATCGTATGATTTCTTTGTGAATATTATCGCCAAGGTTGATATCACTGAGCCTCAAGCACATGGCTGTCTTGTTTTCAGGCACATCACTCCAGTCCAGCTTCTTGACTTCTATGTTATACGTATGTGACAACTCTTCCGCAGTCTTTATAGAACCATAAAAACACAAACTCTCCTGCTCACATCTCACCCAAAAAAAGACCTGATCCTTATTGCCGTCAACTCCTTGTTTTTCGGACATACGCACACGATGCACACGCTCTCCGGCCCACTCCACGTCATGGTCAACCTCTAATTCTAAACCCCAATCCTTTGCAAACTCAATGAGTTGTTCAATCGTGTTCTTCATCTTGTCACCTTCTTTCGATCTTCGTCAGGCAATCACCTGAGGCCATGCCTTTTCAGTCAGGCACAACGTCGATTACCCCCATTTCCTTCCATAGTTCCAGCGACAGCTTTGCGTCCTCCGGGTTAATCCGGTGCAGGGCAAAGCCGGCATGAATCACCACGTAGTCGCCCAGTTCCGGCATTTCATCCACCACATCGAGGCGGGCCTCCTTGGTGACCCCTCCAAGCTCGGCCACGACATTGTCGCCGTCGATCTTGATCACTTTCATCGGCGCTGCAACACACATAAGTACTCCCTTCTTTGCTTGTTATACGTGCCCACGCCGTTATGCTCTCTTAAGGACAAGTATCGTGCAGGATCTGAATTGTCAGTGCATTGGTTGCCTTGCCGTCTTTTACCACCCATACGACAATATCGTCTCTACCCACAGCGCCGTCGGGCACGTGAGGCTTGTCTACGCCTACCTTGAGATTCATGCTATCCCACCGCACTCTGGGCAATATAATGCCCTTAGTCAAAGGATCCACTGCATACTGGCCGGAAGTGCCAATCCTGACGACATCACCGGCCTGCTGGCTCGGGCCGAAGTTTTGCCCATAAATTGTAAGGATGTTATTCACGAGATGTGTACCACAATAATAGGAGCGCTCAATGCTCTCTGGGCTGAGTTTATAAAGCACGGATTTGCTCGTAAGCTCGAAATACACAGGATCACTGCTTACCACCTGACAGACGGTATCACCGGCGCTAAAATCGCCGCTACTGTCTTCGTCCCCAAAGCAAATACTCTTCACGTAGACTGAGTACACACCCAGACATAAATCCTCACACCGCCGAATCAGGGGTTCATCCAGATCTTGGATAAAATTGCGCTGCCCTGTGTTGGCGTCTTTCCGGTCTTCATACACATCTCCAAACATGACCTGAAACTGCGTATCAGCCCACTGCCGGGGGCCAGAGTACTTGGTAGCCGTGTAAGTGCCGCAAGAAGCCACAAAGTCAACCACGTGTGTTAGGCCGGTGTACCCATCGGACGCCATTAGCTCACGCCGATTCTCAAAACCACCGCTTCCCGACAGCGTTAGGATCTCACGACACGGCCCTGAAGCCGGAGAGACACTCAGCAGGGTGGGGTAATCCCTCAAAGAAAAGACCTTAAAAGGACTGCTGTTTCCTGCCTCAGTCATAACCGCCACATAGTAGTTTCCGGGGGGAAAGGTCCAGCACCGAAGCTTCCATTCAATCCGGTTCTCCGTCCATGAATAGATGGGAACATCCACCCATTCACCCCCGGAGACGGGCCTGATCTTCACGCTTCTTTCCGAAGTGCGCTCAGGGCCAAAGTATGCGCCACTCATGGTGACAATGGTATCACAGATTCCCGCAATGGGCGACATGTCCTGCAAGGCAGGCTTGGATTGAGGGATTTGCGGATTCGAATCCGGCAACCTGTCCCCATGACATCCGGCGCACATTTGGTTCTCTGTAAAGCCTGGAGTAGCTTCAGGCGCGTACGGACTAGTTGCATCCCGTGTCCTGTAGACAACAGGATCGACGTCCCTGGTCTGCGTGTTTGTAGATGGCACATGAAAGCCTGCCGCTTCCCAACCATCCGTGTCACGCACATGAGGTCCTATACTGTGAAGGCTATCAGCGCTGTGACAGGCCTCACAATACCGGATAAGTTCCAAATCATAGGGGTCCCAGTAAGGATATCCGGGGTCTTGAGAATGACACTGATAGCATCCTGCATACACATTTCCCTGGAATCCCATGTGGTGGGTCTCAAAATTACCGTAGATGGGATTTGAGTACTCTGAGAAACCACCTGAACTACCGTAGTGTTCATACGTTGAGGGGTGGCCCGAATCATCCGGACCTGTGCCTGGCACCCTGTCCTGAAGCCAGTGACAGTTTTCGCAGCTAAAAGGCGTTGGAGTAATTATTGACGGTGGATAAGCTGAAGCATTCTCTGGGGAACGCGCATCAACCAGATTGGGATCATGGCAGGCTACACAATTGCCGGAATCCGACAAGTCCGTATTATGATGCCACCCATTGATCTGCAGATCATCCCAACTATGGCAACCACTGGTCATACAGTCCCTGGTTACTGCAACGTAGGGGGGCTCTGGGGTCACTTCATGGCAGGGTGTGCATAGACCATCCTCCAAAACCAACTGGGTCAGGTGGTGACGGTCGGCCAGACTGTTACCATGGCAACCGCGACAATCAGATTCGTCCAGCTCCCAATACATCGTGTCGTAAACCCCAATCTCCTGAGGCACATAATCCATGAGCGGCTTTGGACGATTGTGGACGGCATATTGAGCCCCCAACCTCTGAGGCAGGACACAAATCATGACTAAACCGACCATAATCATTAAAAATGTCTTGTCAGCTTGACGCCATGGCAGATGATCTTTCAACTCTGTTTTCATTATTCTTCCGCCTAGCCCTAGGCATTTCTCCCCAGGTTTAACCCTGGCATAGTCCATGCTGCCAAAATGCACATTTTGTGCCCATTGTTATAAAAGTCAGCTATCTTGCTTTAATAATGACATATTTATTAAAAAACAACGTCAGCTAAAAGCTCCATAGGACACATAACCTCACGGCAAGGGTAATAAATTTCCCACATTAATTCCAAATGTTTACTCATCCACATTCAGAAGTGGTAAAATCTTTCACAACATACCCTTGAGCCGCAAGCCTCACCAACGCCACTGGAAAAGACTTGACTCAGGACCCATCTGTGATAAAAAATTTGGTTTATCAATCTGCCAAATTTGAAGGGAGGATACGGGAAATGCGAAACCTTTTTCATCGAAGCAGTGTTACAGCAGCATTCTTAGTCTTTATCATGCTTGGTTTTTTCAGCGCCTCGGTTGCAGGCGGCCTCGACATCGGTCGTATATCGCTAAAGGGTCTTAAAGGACTACATGTGGCCGTAAGAACACTAAAACCGGAAATCCAAAACGAGGGGCTGACAAGAAAGATAATTGAAAAAGATGTTGAGTCAAGGCTCAACGATGCGGGAATTAAGACGCTGACTGCCATGGAATGCTTCTCTACTGCAGGAGGGCCCTCGCTTGATGTGGATGTCAAGGCTTCCAAATTGAAAAGCGGTTCTGAAAAATCTTCGGGATATATATACACCATTGACGTACGCCTGGCCCAAGGCGTAACCCTGGATCGTGACTCCATGATCGCCCTGCATGCTGATACGTGGAAGACTCAAGACTACGGGCAGGTCTCCAAGCTGGAAGAACTTAGAAACAAAATAAAAGAAAAAATTGACGAATTCGCCAGATCTTATAAAGCGGCAAACTCGGATAAAGCGGCCCCCGGAATGAATGAACCAAAACCCGTATTCACCGAACCAGAGACCATACCCCGAAGCAAGTAAGAATATCGAACACCGAACAAGGAATAATGAATGCTGAATAAGGATGTCCCCTAATTTTCCACAGGTACTATGGAGCTGTCCGACTTCCCGCAACCGTTCATCGCCGTCGTACTCCTTAAGATTCACGGCGCGGACCTCGCTGTGCCACCCGACAAGGGGCCAGTTCGCGGGATCTCCCGCTTCTCCTGCATAAAGTGTCCACGCATGCACAGGGTCTCTGACTCCGCGGGACCGGTGGCCAACTCGGTGACCATAACGCCACACACCGTGTTGCCTTCCCTACCGTCTGACGAGGTCGGCACCCCGGAGTGGGTGATTTTGGAGCTCAATACCCGGCCTGTGGAACATCCCGATCTGTCGGGGCGCTTGCCCCTGTCAACGCTTCACGTGTCCCGCGTGGCGCGGGATTGCCCGCGCATGACTCGGGGCCATGATGGTTCAGCTACTCCTTTCATGTGGGGCTTTTGCATCCCATACTCTATGGCGGTTTATCCCGGCGCTTTCTGGACGACCCGTATCCATCCCCTTATGATGAGGAATTTTATTATCCAATTCTTGGGCGCCGGACTCTCGTTTCACTGGGTTTAACACTTTGAAATTAAGAGCAAAGACAATCACCTTGTTTGATAGGCATGATTCTTGCGTGATAAATGGGGCGTTTTGTGCACGACGTAGGCGGGATACCTGAGCAACAAGCGTAAGGTCATCTCTGACAATTGGGGGAATGCGCTGCAAGAAAGACACGGGTTGAATTGGAATGTACTCAGGCAGTAATCACTGACGGTTTCGATGCGCATGTCAAATGTGCGATAAAAGGGTGAACTTAGGAGCTTCGCCCCAATTGGAATAATGGAATAGAATGAACATGAAGACAAAGACTATTGCGAAATTCATCTGTTTAATACTCGTATTGTCTCTTGTGACCTTTCTTGTCATTCTGCGATCCACCAAGGAAGCAAAAAGAGAGTCTATGAAGACTGAAAAAATTGAAAAGGTACGAAAGGGGGCCTTACCCGAACCACCCATAACCCAAGACCCAGTACAAGAGGAGCTCTTACCTCAAAAAGAACCATTTGAAGAACCAGATGAAGCCGAAACGGATATCATAGAGACTGTTCAAGGACGTGTGACCGGTACTGAGTATATCTGTACGGATATGATACTTATTGTGGATGGTATACATTTGGAGGAGGGATCTGTTAACTTGTCCCGGATTCACATTGGCGACCTCGTGGAAGCGACTTACATAAAGAAGAAGGCTGCGAAGATTATAAAGTCCATTGAGGTCCTTGAACCAGCAAGAAATAAGCTCCCACCCCAAAAAGAGCCATTGCAAGAACTAGAGGAATCACTGGAATGGGAGGTGCCAACCCAAAAAGCGCCATTAGAAGAACCAGATGAAGCCGATATGGAGATCCAAACTGAAGAAGAACCATTAGAAGAACCAGATGAAGCCGATATGGAGATCCAAAAGACCATGCAAGGACGTGTGACCGGTACTGAGTATATCTGTACGGATA
>JAFGFW010000142.1 GCA_016930875.1 Deltaproteobacteria bacterium
AGCGAACATACATCCCTGTATCCACCGCCTCCTGTGGATCGTGGGCAATTTCACCTGCCGCGTTGATTCGACCTTGATGGACGTGATAGCTTCGACTGATTGCTTCATGTTGTTTTGGATGACAGGCATAGCAGGCCTCGGGCCCTTTGTAGCCCCCCAGTTGAGCAAAAACCCGTGTGTGCATGTATTCGATACGGACGTCTCTGGCTGAAACTGAAAATGACACTGCGGGCTTTTCCGGAGCGGGAACCTGGCGAGCCGGCGCGCACGTTGTGAGTACAATAAGCAAACAAGGCAGGGTACGGCACAAGAAGAGATGCCGGACACCTCTGAAAACTGTCTGTAATGTCTCCATTGAATACCTCCTTTCTATGTCTATGGGCTCCCCAAATACACTAAAAACCCGTCCCAACAATGATTTGCCAACAGGCACACGGAGGGTTTCGCCTGTGTCCATGATTTCAGAGCCCCTGCCAAGACCTTGGGTCGGCGTCAATGCCACACCCCGAAACACTTCAGCATTTCAGTGGGCCTGGACTTCAATAGCCACTCGTCCGTCCCTCCCTGCTTTCAACAGGCTATTGATTAGCGGTAGTCTTCCAATTCAACTCTCGGTTTTTCGGGGTTCTGTTTTTTTCACTGTGGAACGGATGTGAATATCGCGTTGAGGAAATGCGATCTCGATACCTCTTTCGCGAAATAAACGATCAATGGAAAACCGAACATCCGTTTCCACAGCGATAAAGTGATCTATGGTGCTCCATAATCGCAACTGGAAAACCAAAGCACTGTCTCCAAAGTCTTGAAACAAGACATCCGGCTTTGGCTTCTTGAGGATCTTGGGATGCTCTCTGGCAATCTCAAGCAGAGTCTCGCGGACCAACTCCGTGTTAGACCCGTAAGCGACTCCCACGATAATGTTTCGACGCAACCTCTGGTCTTTAAAACTCCAATTGGTTACTTGATTGCTGATCATATCCGAATTAGGGATGATCAATGACGCATTATCATAGGTCTGGACGACTGTCGATCTCACATTGATTTTCGTTACCATGCCCCACATATCATTAATCTGAACCACATCTCCCACTTGCACCGGCCTTTCAAAAAGGAGGATGAGCCCGCTGACAAAATTGTTGAAGATGTTTTGTAAACCGAAACCGAGCCCAATGCTGAGGGCACCAAAAGCAACGGCGATGGAGGTGGCGCTGAGGCCCATGACGTTCAGGGACAAAAGGATACCGAGGCCCCAACAAAGATAGATAATCACGGTTGTAATGGACTCTCGCACGCCCAGCTCAAGGCCACTGTCCGTAAGAATGCGCTCCCCCAGGAAGCGGCGCAATACCCGTGCAGCCGCGTGGGTGCACAACAGGATGATGCCGGCATAGACAAAACCGACCAACCTCAAATTCATGTTGCCTATTTGAATGGGATGACTCAATAGGCGAACAAGCCCGACAACGATAGCCTGCGTTCCTCCCCAAGAAAATACAAGACATAAAAGAAATGCACCTGCCCACACCAACCACAACAGCTTCAAAAACAGCCATTTAATTGGTGAAGCCTTTTCAATAGCGTCGCTCTTTTCACCCTTTGGAACTCTCGTCAGGGGAACATTCCATTCACGGAGGGAGAAAAACAATAGGCACGCCCACATAAGTACCACAATACTCCGACCCCACGACATGTAACAGTGGAGGGCAAGTTTGCCGTATCCGGCGAATTCCAGTAGTACTCCGCCGCCGGCGATCGTGTAACCCAGTCCAACAACCAAAGGGACAACAATAAGGAGACGTCGGGATTTCATGTTGGGGAAGTTAACAGACGTCAGACGGAAGGCCTTCAAAAAAGACACAGTCCACACAAAGAGAACCAGTTCAAAAAAAACCCGCGACAAAAAGAGGACGCTGCTCTCCCCGATCATCCAAAAGATAATGATATAGGCTATGGCGAAGGCCCTGACGCCATGAATTAAGACACGCAAGCGGAATTGCAGGCGTTGCGAAACGGACAACCCGTCTCCGTTGAACCATACTTTAAGCGAGTCCAATGCCCATCGGCAAAGCAATAAGACCAATAGTGCGTGGACAACCGTTCGGATGAGAGGAACGCCTGAATAGACGAGGCGCACACGAGCATAACTATACAAAAATGCCGTCACACCCATGAGAGGCAATGAACGTTGTATGAGTCTCAAGGTGTGAACCGTCCAAGGATGCGAACCCATGCCAGGACGGTTCATGCAGACAGTACAATAATGGCTAACCCGCACAAACAAAATATAGACGAGGAGCAACAGAAACAAAAACATGTAAAAAGAAAACCAACCTGTCACCCATACTGACCGAGCCTGGCCCCTCCAGAAATCGACCGTCGTCAGTAAAGCAGTCTGTTCAATGATACGACTGAAATCATCTTTAATGGATACAAATCCAAGTGAAGCTAATGGACTCACGTTCCGCTTGAAAAGGTCTTGTTTTTTTCGAATCCGGACTTCCTGGTCGAATCGCTCTGTCAAAGTCGACAGTGCCTGTTGGGTTTGCTCCAGCCGGCTTATCCTTTTGGAATAGACGTCCAGCATTTCTGAAATGGTTGTGCGCTGGTTTGAAAGCAACTGGACCAATGCCGCAAATTGCGTGATCCGTGCCTTGGCTGAAACATCCTTAGGTCGTTCCGCCTTCATCTCGGCGAGCTGTTTTTCGTTGAGTGTATACTTCTCCTCAGTCTGAAGCCGAAGCCTATCAATAGCTTCCCGTGTTTCTCGCAGCCTTCCCAGACGGACGGCAATAGCATTCAACGTAGCCTTGTGGTCGTCACTGGCCTTTTCCAAATCCGCCACTTCAGATGTGGGAAGCATCAGCAGGTTGCCGTGTACGGACATCTGCAGCTTATAGGCATCCAGTTCCCTGCTTGACGTTTCTTTCAGAAGCTGCACGGCATCAAGTTGTTCTTTCTGTTGCCGCAAATTTTCCTGTTCGACTTTCATGGTTTGTTCGAAAGACTGGCGGCCGGTCTGGCTCTCCGAGTCGGTTTCGGCTCGAGGGCCGGACGTGCCCTCTTGTGCTGGATAGACGATGGTCGGGTCTCCAATTAAAATAGACAGCAACGCCAGCGTCAACAGAAGGGGCAAAGTGGCGTTCCTCATAGTATGTTTCCGCGCCCTTTGTGTAATCAATTTCATCAAATACATCCTCATTCTACGGAGCGAGTCCATCAAAGGTCATTCCATAAAGGTAGACGTTTGGTTTAGGGAGCAAATAGACATGAGCTAAAAATAACAAATACTGGCGCCCCGAGGTTGCGTCAAGCCAAAAGCCTTGGTCCTTTAGCCTGCCCAGTCTTAGAAACGACCATAGGACACCGTGAGGGGCGCATGGTTGTGCGAAAGAGTGTCCTCTTCCCATATTTTGATGGCAAACAATAAAAGCCTCAACGTTTACGGCTGGTCGATTACTTGCCTTGCCAGGATGCCCCGTGCGGAAGCGCGGTGAGTTTTACTCAACCCGATAAGTCACCGCAACCATCCAGTCTGCGTAGTCCGGATCGATGTCCTTCATCCGGGCGACAATTCTTTGTTTGAAAGCCGTTTCGATCAAGGTGCCCTGCCCGGGCCAAACACGAAATTTGATCCGGGCGTACTGCCAACCGCCGGATTCGGCTCGTCTGACCGCAAAGAGTTCCGGTGATTCCAGGATGATGGCCTTGTGCTGGTGGTAGATCCCCTTAGCCATGTCGTGCAGTTCGGCCGCAGTTTTTTTAGGCTCCTGTCCTTCGGGTATCTGTATATCTACATAGGCACGGATGGCGCCACGGCGAAATCGGCTAATGGTGGTAATATTGCGGTTCGGAACATAAATCTTTTGTCCATAGAAGTTCACCAGTGTCGTAAAACGGAGCCCTATGTTTTCCACCTTTCCGATTTGACCCGAAATCTCCACAAGCTCTTCCACGTTCAAGGCATCGGAAAAAATCAGAGTCAATCCAATGACTACATCCTGGACAGCTCCCTGGAGTCCAAAACCGATAGCCAATCCTATCACCGAAGCACTTGCCAGGTAGGCCGTCAGGGAGACCTTGAACTCCCGCAGGACAAGCCCGACTGCAAAAAAATAAATCACAAAGGTTGCAGCGCTGACAAAGATAGTCGTCAATGTGGCCAACTTGGGGTAACGGCGGGTAAAACTCTCTGCATCTGCCGTATCCGTTTTAAGCTTAAGGGACAGGAGCCACTGACTGAGCCTTTTTAGCCCCCGGACGACGAAGTGGGCTAAGACGGCAAGGACCAAGATGGCAACAATCCGAACCACCGATGGAAGGGAATAGATGAACTCCATTGCTTGCATGACCCGTTCTCCCCTGGATATGCTACCAGCCTATTTTTTTGCAGGCCACCCCAGCAACCAACCCACAATAACACCCACTACAAAGGTCCCCAACAACACCAGTATCCTGGAAGCCTCGGCCTTCCAAAATAGAAGACGCACTTCTACTACCTGCGTGTTTTGAGCAACGAAAATCGCAAAAATCAATCCAATCGCCAGAAGAACCCAACGTTTCATGGTCACCCCCTCTTTTTCACAAAAGATTCATAACGGCTTCACAAAAACCCCATCTGTCCCGACATGTCTATCCTTTGTAATTGTGACGTACTGTTCAAGATTCTGGGAATCAACACTTCGAGTATCAAATGCCCTGTTTTGGCTCCATATTGCTTTTCTCGACGGTTTTTGACTCTCCAGATGTTTGAGACTTTTTTTCATCGCTGGCGGGCATTTCGCCGCAGGTCGCTATAACACGGGCAGCATCTTCTGCTTTGGCCGTGGCCTTGGCTGCTCGTCGGGCAGCCTTAGTCGCTTTTTCCTCAGCCTCCTTGGCGGCGGCCTTCAGTTTTGCCATAGCTTCTTCGTCCGCAGATGCATTTCCTGCCATCTCTATTTCAAGAAGCCTCTCTTGTGCTTCTTCAGCTGCCGCTTTGGCATCTTTCTCCGCCTGTTTGGCCTTCTTATCAAAATCCAATGCGGCATCACGCAGTGTTGCCAACTCCCCGGCCTGTCCTTCTTCCGGTTCCGCCTCAAGGTCAATATCCTCTCCGGCCAATACGGCTGCTGCTATTCTCAGCCGGGGAAGCAGTTCTTGTAACGGCGCCCCAAAAGGACCGATCAGTTGACCCTTTCGAAGGCGGAAAGGAAGAAAAACCAGTGGGGCGTCAGCAGAGTGGGTGACAATGGCCTTGGCGCTTACCGTGGTGACCACTTCCGGCTCGGCCTGAATGCGCACCTCCTCTAGCATCTCTTCAAGGCCATGGACTGTATGCTCTCTTAGATAACTGAAACTTGTCCCCAGAACCCTTATTTTTGCATCCTCCCAGGCCTCATTTCTAGTCATCAAGTATGCCAGCAGAAGCATCAGGCGGCTGGTTGCATCGTCCTGCCACCAGATATCAATCCGACGGTCATGATGAGGCGTGCTTTCCAAAGTCTTCCACGCGATTTCTTTCCCATCGAACAAGATGATGTTACGTCCAAGACGAAAGACCGTATTGAGCTTTTGGCCAAATCCTGCTGCTTGCCAGCCGTCGACTGCAGCAGTATCCAACTGTTCCGGCCAGTTAAGGAGTAAGATATTCGCCTTCAGGGGACCAACCCCATAGGCTTGCACAAAATTGTAAATTCCATCTTGCAGATTGGGCACCACCATGACCTGGGCAAAGGCATTAATCCCGTGACGAGCAACATCTTTTTCAAGTCCCAGTTGCGCCTCCTCTTGGACTTTAAGCATTTTTACACCCGTACCTTCCAGAAACTGGACCACCGTTGTGAGACCGGCGCCACCCTCAAGCCACGAGGCAAAATGCAGCAGTCTGCCCCTGCGCTCTGGATCATCCGATAAAGCCAGCAGTTGAGGGCGCCAATCCCGTGGGTGTTCCGGTACTGCGGATGCAGACAAAAGATGTTCTCGGATGTGTTGGAAGTGATACGACCGCCGGCTGTCAGCCCATCGCGCAGGGCCGGATGTCCGCCGAAGGTATTGGAAAATGCCGAACAAAACGGCTATGGCCACAGCCCCGGCAGCAAGGTTGATAGCAAGCATGGCGCCGAGACAGGTGAGACAACCCAGAAGGCTTAGTCGCATATCAAACCAGCGAAATCGAGGACGGAAGGAGGGGCTTGCCGATCGGGCCTCGTAAAAGGTCGCGTAGTTAAGCAGCCCATAAGAGATAAGGAAAAACATAGATACGACGGGTGCAATCAGGTTCAGCTTGCCCAAGCCGATCGTAGCGAGGGCAATAGTGCCGGAAAGCAACACCCCTCGCCTGGGATTACTGCTCGGACCAGCGCCTTGGGCAAAGGGAAGCAGGAAAGGAAAAATCCGATCCTGTGCCAGTGACTGAAGGATGCGAGGCGCCCCAAGAAAGGAGGCCATGGCAGAGGATAAGGTGGCGCCAATAACACCAGCGTCTATGAGAAATCCGATGCTTGCCACCCGCTTCATGGCCCCATAATCGCCTGTGAGCATTTCACGAGAGGTAGTGCCGGCAAAAAGGATGGCCACCGCGAAATAGACGACGATCGATAGCCCTACTGCTGAAAACGTCCCCAATGGTAGGCTCTTGCCTGGATCCTTCAGGTCGCCGGACATACTCACGCCCTGGGTGAACCCGGTAACCGCGGGGAAAAAGATGGCAAAAAGGACCCAAAATCCGGGGCCGCTTGTGGCCCTGGCCCAGTTTTGGGCAAATATTGCAGCATCCCATTTCCCGGGGGCTCCAGCAAAAAAGGACAAGAGCGCCAGAGCCAGCATACTCATGATGACATATTGAAGCCGGGTGGCCCAATCTGCACCGAGCCAAGAAAAGATGAAAAGGAACAGGACGGCCACCACCGAGATAATCTGGGGCGTTATTTGGATTCCGTCTGGAAGCAAGCCAACCAGCGCTTCACCGAATCCTATGCAGTAGAAGGCAATTGAAACGGACTGGGCGAGGAATAGAACGACCCCTATAGCACCACCAAACTCCGATCCGAGAGTGCGTGAGATAAGATAGTAGTCTCCGCCCTTTTTGACTTTGAGATTTGTCGCAATAGCGGAAAGAGATATGCTGGTAAGAACAGATATGGCATTTGCCAGTCCGATAATGATCAGTGCCCGACTTAGACCCGCACTCCCAACCACGTATCCCAAACGCAAAAACAGAATAATCCCCAGTATGGTTAGAATGCTGGGCGTAAAAACCCCGGCGAATGTTCCCAAGGTGCCGTCCTGGGTTTTTACTTCCTGTTCCGGGAGAATACTCTTTTGCATGTTTCACATGGGAGGTCAGGGAACCCTCGTCACAAAAAAAACTATGATTCAGAGCCACTTCTTTCGCCTAAAATAAAACATCAGCGACACAAAAGTAGCAATCATTACGCCCCAAGCCGCAAAATAGCCCCAGCGCCACTCCAGCTCTGGGATGTATTTGAAGTTCATGCCATATATACCGGCCAAGAACGTTAGCGGAATGAATATGGTAGCAATAATGGTCAGCACTTTCATCACTTCGTTCATCTTATTGCTCACCGTGGAAAGATAGATATCCAGCATGCCCCCCAGGACGTCCCGAAATGACTCTATCGTGTCAATCACTTGGATGGTGTGGTCGTAAACATCCCGTAGATACACCCCGGTGGACTCGCGCACCAGTGGTGACTCTCCCCTAGTCAGACTACCGACGACTTCCCTCAAAGGCCAGATCCGTTTTCGGAGAAGTATCATTTCTTGTTTCATGTTGTGGATGCTCTCCAAGATCTCCGGAGAGGGATTCTCAATCAGATCCTCTTCCAGAAGCTCCATCTTTTCCCCGAAATGCTCCAATATGACAAAGTAGTTGTCCACAAGGGCATCCATGAGGGCGTAGGCAAGATAGTCACATCCGGCCTTTCGGATGCGACCTTTTCCTTTTCTGATTCTTTCTCTTAGCGCATCGAAAACGTCCCCCGGTTGTTCTTGAAAAGACATAAGAAAGGTCGGGCCCAAGATGAGGCTGACTTGTTGTGAATGGACCGCATCCTGTTGTTTATCGAGGTAAAGCATTTTCATAACTACATAGATGTAATGGTCAAAGTCCTCCATTTTGGGTCGCTGCGCCGTGTTCACAGTATCTTCCAGCGTAAGGGGATGAATCTCGAAATGTTTGCCGATCTTTTCTATGAGATCCACCTCGTGAACGCCACTCACATTGATCCACGTTACTGTGGGTTCGTCTTTCAGAGGAAAAACCTCTTCGATATCCTCGATGGTCCTCTCTTGGAACTGATTTTCATCATAATCGATCAGGCTGATGATCACCTTCTCCGTCTTTTTTTCTCCCACATGAACAATGGTTCCCGGAGGAAGGCCGACCTTCTTAGAAGTCTTTTTGATGAATCTGGTCATGGGACGTTCCACCCCCTTGAGTGAATCAGCCACCACCAGTAGAACTGGCGGTATGAGGAAGGCCCCTAAAAGGGGCCTGTACCCTCGTTCATTCTTTTTGACAGGATGAACAGGATCTCAAGGATTTGGTTTTTAA
>JAFGFW010000143.1 GCA_016930875.1 Deltaproteobacteria bacterium
CGTCGCACGACCTTGAGGCTCTCGACAGGTTGAATGTTCGGTATTGGATATTCGTTTTTCATTCGACGTTGGACGTTCGATGTTCGATGTTCGACGTTCATCTTTCAAAACAATTCCGTACGGCATGAATGTAACCTGTGAACGGTTACTTCAATCCTAACCCGGATAAACCGGAATTAAGCCCTCTCAGTCAGGTAACTTGCTTGTCTCGCAACCTGACCTACGTTCTGTCTGTGCGACGGCCTCAAAGCCTGCTACAAGGTCGAAGAGCTCTTCGTCGATAGCACTTTGCCGTTGTTGGTGAAATTGAGCGTTGAGCTCTTCCAAACGATCTTCTATATTTTTTTCAGCCACCTGCATCGAGGCGAGTCGGCTGGCATTTTCGCTGGCCAGTGACTCTGCAAAGGCACGGTAGAGGGACACAAAAAGATATTCTTGAATCAGTGATGAAAAAAGCCGGCTCCAATCCATGTTAAAGAATGGAAGCACCCGCGAGGGCCACGGTTTGTGTTCCAGGTCTTGAAACCACTGGAGGTCCACCGGGAGAAGATAGAGGGTGCGAGGGCGATAGGAGGCGCCCGAGAGCGGGGTGTTGTGAAAAAGGACGATTTGGTCGATTCCCTCGTTTGAGCGCCACGCCTCTATCTTGAGCGCCACGTCCTGCACAACAGGCGTAATGCCAGCCACGGAGCCCGGCAGAGGAATGTAATCTTCAACCGGATGCCCGGCCTCTTCAAGCCGTGCGGAAACCCTCATGCCCACGGCCAGGAGTTTGCGGTTTTCTTGCGTGACATGGAGTCTATCCATTTCAGTAGCCGAATGCTGCGCAATTACTTCGTTAAATTGGCCCACCATGCCCTGGTCCGAACCAAAGACAACGGCGCCAAGGCGCTCGTTCAGCGCGGGTTGCGCCATTGTGAGTCCCAGCGGTTTATGTTGTAGAATGATCTGAAAACCCATCTCGATTGTTCGGTTGTATCCGGCAAGGGATTCTACGGCCTTCTCGTACTGCCGGATGCTCACAGCAGCAAGCGCCTTCATTGTCTTTACGACAGAGTGCAAATCTTCGGCACTCTTAATCTTTCGTTTCAGGGATTCAAGTGTTTGCATGTGGCGCTTTAGCTCATTTTACTCATTTTTCAATGGCTTCCCGCGCAGTGCTCAGAATGGCAAGGCGATCCTCATCATTGAGTTTATCTCCGGATTGAATGCGTGTGCAAAGATCCGGCAGTTTTTCAGTAACTGTTTTGCGTATGAGCTGCTCTGCTCCTGCGATCTCGTCCGGTGGAAGGTCGTCGAAGAGACCTTCCGTTACAACGAGAAGAACCGCAATCTGTTGAGGAACCGACATGGGTTCATATTGGGACTGTTTGAGGATTTCCCGGACACGGCGGCCATGCTTGAGTGTTTTGCGCGTTGCCTCATCGAGGCGTGTGCCAAAACGTGAAAATGTCTCGAGTTCCTCGAACTGGGAGTACGAAAGGCGCAAATCGCCGGCAACCGCGCGATATGCGGGAAGCTGTGTTTTCCCACCCACCCGCGATACTGATTTGCCGACATCCACGGCAGGAAGCACGCCTTTTTGAAACAGATCCGGGGCAAGATAGATCTGACCGTCAGTGATGGAGATGATGTTTGTTGGAATGTAGGCAGAGATATTCTGAGCCTCTGTCTCCACAATCGGCATGGCGCTCAAAGAACCACCCCCGTGCTCGTCCCGGAGATGGGTGGCTCGTTCAAGCAGTCGGGAATGAATAAAGAATATGTCGCCCGGAAAAGCCTCCCTGCCCGGAGGTCTGCGCAGGAGAAGCGAAAGTTCCCGATAGGCCTCGGCATGGCGCGTCAAATCGTCATATACGATCAACACGTCCCGTCCCTGTTCCATAAAGTATTCTGCCATGGTGGTTGCCGCATAGGGTGCAATAAACTTCAATCCAGGAGGATGGTCCCCTTCAGCCACTACGACAATAGAGTAGGCCATGGCGCCGTGCTTGCGGAGGTCGTCGATGAGCTTTGCCACAGACGAACTCCGCTGTCCGATGGCACAGTAGACACACAGCACGTCCTTATCGCGCTGATTGATGATTGTATCCAGGGCGATGGCGGTCTTGCCGGTTTGCCGGTCCCCAAGGATAAGTTCTCTCTGGCCCCGACCGATGGGGATCAAGGCGTCCACTACCTTGAGCCCTGTCTGAAGCGGTACGGTGACAGGAGCGCGATCCATAATTGCAGGAGCTTGCCGTTCCACAGGACGTCGTTCTGACGCGCGGACCGCACCAAGATTGTCCATCGGGCGACCCATTGCGTCCACAAAGCGGCCAATCAAGGCATCACCCACCGGCACGTCCTGAACTCGCCCGGTTCGTTGCACTTCAGAGCCGGCCTTAAGCATCCGGCTCTCGCCCAGCAGCACCACGCCTACTTCCGTGGGATCGATGTTAAAGACCATTCCCACTATGTCTCCGGGAAAGCGGACAAGTTCTTCCGATCTCACCCCGGGCAATCCTTCCACACGTGCGATCCCCTGGCCGACGTAATTCACCGTGCCGACGTCTTGGCCCTTCAGCTCAGCTCTGTGGCTTTCCAAGACGCCGTCAAAAGCCGTGAAAGTATCATCCAGAAAGGATTTTAGCAGGCTATTTGTTTTCAACTGTCAGTCCCTTTGTCCCCCTCAAGGGCTCCGGCCAGCCCCTCTTCCAGTGCCCCCAAATAGTCTCCCAGGCTCCACGCAATCTTGCGTCCAAGGACCTTCAATTCAATGCCGCAGATAACGTCCGATGAAATCTCCAAGTGCAAATCAACAGGGTCTGATACCTGGTCCTGCAAGACTTCCACGATTTTTCCGGCCAGTTCCCGGGGGATCTCAAAAGCGCTTCGCAGGTTGATTCTTTCCCCTGATTTTCGAAACGATTCCTTGATCGCTTCCAGCTCGTCCTTATCGAGATTTCGGAGGCGTTCAATGAATACGAGAATGATGTGGCGCTCCAGATCAATGTTTGCCAGGTCCTTTAGGGCCTGCCGGGCAATTGCGCATGTTTGCCTGCCTGCGCGTTGCCGCAAGTCCTGCAAGAATGCTTCTTTTTCCCGCTCGATCACCTCGTACCACTTGTCCCGAACGGCATCAACATGGTTTCGGGCCTCGTTCATGAGCTCTTTTCGGCGAGCCTCCACTTCTTCTTTGATTTCAGAGAGCAACGCTTCACGCCGGTTTTCGAGGTCCCTGTTCTTCCCCTGATAGAGCGCTACCTCCTGCTCAGCATCAGCTTTTTTCTGCTGGGCTTCCTGCAAACGCAGAGCGATCTTTTTCTCTCGCTCGTCCATGGCCTTGATAATGGGGCCGTAGAGAAAACGCTTGAGCAGGTAGACGAGGACCAGAAAATTGATGACCTGGGCGGTTACCGTGAACCAATCAATGAGCACGGATTATCCTCCAGCCTTGGATACCACATGTTCCCAGAAGGGATTGGCAAAAATCAGAATTATGGCCACTACAAAACAGTAAATGGCCGTTGATTCCACCATGGCCAAACCCACAAAGAGAGTCCGCGTAATGGTATTGGCTTCATCGGGCTGCTGAGCAATGGAGCTTAACGCCTGGGCCAATGCCCGCGCTTCTCCCAGGGCGGGACCGATGGAACCTGTGGCAATGGTCAGTCCCGAAACAATAATTGATATCGTCCCAATAAGACCTATGTTATCCATTTGTCCAAGCTCCTTTCTTGACTTGCTGGTTGGCTGGTTTTTCCTGTCGTTGTGCGCGAGTTGCGGCAGCGATGTAGACCATAGCCAGGATGGCGAAAATATATGCCTGAATCAATCCGGTTAAGAGTCCCAGAGCCTGCATGACGATGGGAAAGACAAGGGGTGTAACTGCAAGCAGGATGGCAACGATCATTGTGCCGCTCATGACGTTTCCAAAGAGTCGAACGGCCAGTGCGAGGGTGCGCGACAACTCTCCCATGATATTGAAAGGCAACATGAAGACCGAAGGTTTGATGTATTGTGCGAAGTAGGAAAAACCCTTTTGTGAAATGCCATACAGGGGAACGGCCACAAACACACACGCAGCAAGGGCTGCTGTGGTTGAAAGAGAGCCGGTGGGCGGCTCATAGCCGGGAACGATGCTCAGAAGGTTGGAGACCGCAATAAATAAGAAGAGCGTACCAACAAAAGGCAGGTATTGGCCCGGAGCCTGGCCACTTATCTCGCGGATTTCGTCTCTTATGCCCGTCACCAGGACCTCAAGCAGGTTTTGCCATCTAGACAGCCGGGTTTCTGGCGAGAGCTTTCGAGTTACCAGCCATGAGCCAAGAACCATCAGCGCCATCACGAACCACGTAAACACGATAGTTGCATTCAGGGTAACGGGTCCCCACTGAAAAAAAACTATGGCATCAGGACTTATACGCATAGTTTTACTCCTCACTCTGAGCTTTTCATTCCCTCAGGTCCCCAGCGACGCACGAGGATGAACCGCACTCCCAGAAAACCCAGTAGGCAAGCCAAGAGTCGTTGCCAGTGACCATCCATAACTAAGTAAAAGCCGAACAGAACTACCCCCAAACGCACAAAGAAACTCAACAGACTCAAGAGGGCAGGGCGTTGCGCCGTGGGGAGACGACGGACCGTTAACCAGAGGCCACCGAAGTAAAATGTCCCAAGTACAACGCCTGCAGCAAGAGCCAGTATGAGGGGCAAAAGCTTAGCCACGCTCCGGCTCCTCTTTTTCTTCTTGAATCATCTTTCGCTCACGCATAACCCAGAACCAGGCATTCAGGCAACCAAGAATGATACCGATGACAAGCAGCATGAGGGTCCAGGAATAGCGGCTTGGCCATTTCAGATCTATCCAGACACCCAATGCGATGCCGGCTAATGTGGGAATCGCTACCGACCACCCAACAAGGCCAAACATGCCGAGTCCGAACCAGACACTCCCATATTTTTCGTGACGCGCCCTGATCTTGCGGGCTTCCTTGGCCCCCACCTTTTTGCAGAGATCCTGCCGGGCGTCTTGATGTCCATCTTTCGAAGGGTTATGCTTGGCCATGTTCTTCCAAGTCCATAAACCGGCGGATAAAACCGGCCTCGAGTTTGGCAAATGCAGAACGTGCCGCCTTTTCCCGGCCGTCAAGGGCAGAAAAGCTTTTTCTAACCGTTTGCTCCAGCTTTCCCAGGTCAGGACCGCGCACAGCGTTTCTCGTCGAAACCAGGACCTCCGGACCGCATTTGATCAAGATCCCTTCATCGATTGCGAGAAATTCTTCAACGCCCTGAGATGTTACAAACGAAAAGAGCCCGGGGACGAGGTTCGCCAAAAAATCCACGTGACGGGGTAAAAGACAAAAAGAGCCATTTCCCGCCTCTGCAATCACCTTGGTAACTTCTTCGTTGATGAGAACTTCGGTCGGGAGGAGCACTTTGAGTTTCATGGTTTTTTCGCTTCGTCGATTTTTCCTATCATATAAAGGGACTTTTCCGGATAATCAGAAAAATCATCAGTGAGGATGCGTTCGCATCCTTGAAGGGCATCGTTCAGGCCGACTATTTTTCCGGCCAGCCCGGTGAACTGCTCTGTCGTAAAAAAAGGTTGGGTGAAAAAGCGCTCAAGACGTCTGGCCCTGTAGACGATGAGCCGGTCCTCCTGCGAAAGCTCCTCCAAGCCCAGCATGGCAATGATGTCTTTCAACTCCTCGTAGGTTGCCAGGGTTTTGTGGACTTCCTGAGCCACACGATAGTGCCTTTTGCCGGCAATAACGGGTGTGAGCATCTTGGAGTTGGATTGGAGCAGATCAATGGCGGGGTAAAGCCCTTCGCCTGCCCTTTTTCTAGATAGCACGATGGAGGCAGACAGGTGAGCGAAGGTATGAACTGCGGCTGGGTCAGTAAAATCATCTGCCGGAACATAGACGGCCTGAATAGAAGTAATCGCACCTGTTGCCGTGTTGCAGATTCGTTCCTCAAGTTCGGCCAGTTCCGTTCCCAAAGTCGGCTGATACCCAAGGCGGGAAGGAAGCTGCCCCATAAGGCCGGACACCTCTGATCCCGCCTGGATAAAACGAAAGATGTTGTCGATGAGGAGCAGAACATCCCCCTTGACGTCGTCTCGGAAGTATTCGGCCATCGTTAATGCCGCATGTCCGACCCGAAACCTTGCCCCCGGCGGTTCGTTCATCTGGCCAAAGACCATAACCGTGCTGTTCAGAACGCCGGCCTCTTTCATTTCACGATAGAGTTCCTCGCCTTCCCGGCAACGTTCTCCGATACCGCAAAAGATGCTGGTCCCCTCATGTTGCCCCACCATGTTGTGGATCATCTCTGTAATGATCACGGTCTTGCCCACACCCGCGCCTCCGAAGAGTCCGGCCTTTCCTCCCCGCTCCAGGGGGACAAGGACATCAATAGCTTTAATGCCGGTTTCATAGATTTCAGATGAAGTTGCCCTCTGGTTGATGGGCACCGGCTCACGATGAATGGAGCGCCATTCTGCTTCTGTTATGTCTCCTTTTCTGTCGATGGGTTCTCCGAACACGTTGAATACCCTGCCAAGCAAACACTTGCCCACAGGCACTCTCAGAGTTTGGCCCGTGTCAATGACCAGGGAACCGCGGGCCAAGCCCTGGGTCGGTGTTAGGGAAACCCCGCGAACAACCTCGGCGTTAAGATGGGTTTGTACCTCGATTGCTGTCATGCCGTCTTGGCCGGCCCTCAACAGGCTGTTAACGAATGGAAGTCTTTCGGGAAAATGAGCATCAACCACGCTTCCCCGAACCGAAACCACTGTGCCTTGGCCGGCTGTCTGGATGACTTCTGGTTTACTCATGTCATTCTAACAACCGGAAGAGTGATCGTACAAGTGGTTCCCTCATCCAATTTACTCTGAATAGACAGGTCACCTTCGTGGTCCCGTATAATCTTGCGGGAAATGGCCAACCCAAGTCCTGTACCTTTAGGTTTCGTAGTGATAAATGGATCGAAAATGCTCTCTAAGTCCTCTGGCGCAATCCCTTTTCCTGTGTCAGTCATACGGATTTCAATCGTATTGCCAGCCAGATGGGTTTCGACAGAGAGCTTTCCCCCTTCCGGCATGGCTTCAACCGCATTCTTGAAAATATTTATGAATACCTGCTTCGTCTGTTTCGGGTCAAACGAACTCTCCGGTATACGAGGATCAACGGATTGCTCAAATGCCAAGTGATGAGCCTCAAACTCCTGCTCCAAAAGCACAGCGACTTCCTCTACCAGGCGATTGATGCTAGCCATGATCTTGTTAGGCTTGGATGGCTTGGTAAAGTCCGTTACATCTGAAAGAAATTCTTCCAATCTCTCGACTTCGTTTATGATGATTTCCAACTTTTTTTTGTTTTTGGCATCATGGTCTATCTTGCGAAGAACCTGTTGGGCAAAGCCACCGATTATCATCAAGGGATTCTTGATCTCGTGAGAGATATAGGCTACGCCCTGACCAATGGTGGCCAATCTTTCCGATTCCAACACCCTTTTTTCTAATTGCTTCCTTTGCGTTAAATCCCGAAAGAATGCGACTGTGCCCAATACCTCGCCATTTTCATATATTTCACTCGCTGATAGCCACACAGGGACTTCATTGCCGGCTTTGTTTGAAATGGCAGTCTCGTAGTCTGCGAGCTTGCCCGGTCCTCCGTATCCATCGCCATCCAGGCTCTCCTTAACCTTTTTGGCCTGGCCAGGCGGATACAGATCGCTCACGTCCATCTTCCCAATAGCTTCCTCACTTGCATATCCAGAAACTTTTTCTGCACCTTCATTAAAGATGACTATGTTTCCCGTATTATCTGTGGCAACAATGCCGTCGATAGAGCCCTCAATGAGCTTTCTCTGGAAATCATAGATTCTTCTCAATTCATCCCTGGAGGCCTTTAAATCGCTGGTCATATGAGAGAGGGCATCTGCAAGTTGATCTATCTCATCACCTCTATGCATCATATATACTTTGCATCTGTTACACTCTTCGAGCTTTTCCGGAAATTTTCCCATGGGAGCCCCTGTACAGAGGGTATCTTCGATGTACCAGCATGGCACATCAGCTTTTCCGTAAGCCGGGCAATCAGTTCTATCACATTCCAGAAGCTCCCAGCATTTGACGTTTTTTCCGAAATCAAATCTTACATCAAGATTTCCGCGGCTGATTTCATAGGCTAGGTTAGTAAGCTGTCTGAGAGGGCGGGTAATATATCCGGACAGCCACTGGCTAATAAAAAAACCTATGACAATAACGACCGATATTGCTCCCAGGAGGATGACCGCAAGTCTACCCATGAGCTGGTCTATGACTGCTTTATTCAACCCCACACGAATCGTTCCGATTTGATATATTCCTTCCTTAACAGGCACGGCAATATCGTAAACGTGTCCTTCAGGAATCTTAACGGGTTTGATACTTCGTATTTGATCCGGCAAGACCTTGTTGGCTCCAACAATGGATGGGGGAAATTCACCAACGAAGGTATGGCCCAGGATTTTCAGGTCGTTATCAACGATGAATATGTATGAAAGGAAATGCCTTCTTTGTTCGAGTTGCTTTTCATCGAAGATCAGGCTGATCAGCTTGGGCGTGTCTCCTGTCAGGATATGGCTCCTGCTCAGGCCGGCTATGCTTTGGGCAATGGCCGTCCCTCTTGTCTTAAGTTCTGACGTTAAACTGGGTAGCAGTACCCACCTGACAACAATGGCCACGGCTGCGGCCAAGAGAACCACAATCAATATAGTGCTGAAAAACACCTTATTTTTAAAACTGAGCCGTCGGAGTATTGTCATTTTTTTATGCCGAGCGGATATGACTCCCTTTTAAAATTGACCCGCCGAAGGCAACCGCAATTTTAGGGACTTAAAATTTTAGGCGCTTTAGGCATTTCTGAAAGTTCGAAGTGCTTAGCCTAGTTCAAGGGGGCAATTCTAAGCCAGGCCCTCTGGGCCCGCATCTTCTACACAACCTCTATCTCTTAAGACTCTTCCAATCCGTAAACATGATGACTTTTCCGTCTCTGATCTTCGTAAAGTATACCTGCTTCAAACCTTGATGATCGTCCGGTCCAAATGATACCTTGGCGCCGATACCCACAAAGTATCTTTCCAAGGTCTCTATAGCGTCGATAAACCCTTCCCTGGTGAGTTCTCTCCCGGCCCGCCTCAGTGCCTCCACCAGGATCTTGGCGTTAACGAATCCCTCAAATCCCACAAAGGTGGGCGTACATTGCGGATAATATTTACGCAGTAATCGTGCATAATCCTCTGCAGCCGGAAGAAGTATTCTCTCCTCAGGAGGTGGGACCACCTGGGTGATAATCACCCCGTCGCCTTCCTTGCCCAGTTTCCTGGCCAACTCGTCGCCGCCTACAAAGGAGACATTATGGAAGATGGGGTTAAAGCCTTTTGATCTGGCCAGCTTTATGAACTTGGCACAAGGGTCATAGGTGCCGATCATGATTACCGCATCGGCGCCGGAAGTGATAATCTTTTTCAGCCCGTCTTCAACATTCAGGGTACCTCGGACATAGCTTCCCGTAGCTACCGGGGCCAGGCCGTATTTCTTGAGGGCTATCTTAGTTCCTTCAAGGCCGTCCAATCCGTAAGTATCATCCTGGTAGAAGATCGCAACCTTTTCTATACTCAAATGTTCTATCAAGTGTTTGACCACTGTACCCGTTTCTTCATAATAGGATGCCCGGACGTTGATAATATAGCGTTTAAAGGGTTCTCTCAGGGCATTTGCCCCGGTAAA
>JAFGFW010000144.1 GCA_016930875.1 Deltaproteobacteria bacterium
CCGAACTCTTGCCAACAAAGAAGATGCGGTATCCTCGGCTTTCCCGAAGGGTAAACAACTTGGCTGTTTTTCTAGTTTTCTGGATATAACTCGCAGTGAATTCCTCAAAACTGCCCAAAGAGGCCGCAAAGAAAGACTATCATTGCTTTTCAGGACCTTTTGCCATGTTGTTTATGCAACTATAGGGAGAATTTATCACGAAAGCACCGCATTTTGAAAGCACGAAATGATTACGATGCCGGCCGGCTATTGCCAGGCGCCTGCTTACATTTTCTCACACAAAGCCGCCATGCTCGCAGACACCCCGTGTGCCGGTGCCGGCACACGGGGGAAGAAATCAGTGGAACGTGGGCTGTTACATGTCGACCGCCTTGATCCAAATGACGGCATCTTGGGAGTTCTCTTTGCCCTTGTACTTATCATCGGGGCCAACACCGAGTGCGCAAAAACCCCACCAACCGGCCTTGGGAATGCCGAAGGTGATCATTCCGTTGGCGTCGGTCTTGATGGTCATGGTTACGAAGGAATCCTGGGGGGTTTCCGCATTTGCTTTCCTGGCGAAGGCGTCTTTGTTCATTTCTGGCGTATGATTAATATACTCAACCTCGACATCAGCGCCTGGAACGGGCTTGCCATTGCTGAGCACCACACCGCGGAACACGTTGCCGGTCCACAGGGCGTAAGGTTTGTCTAGAGGGACGATCTCTGCAGGCAGGCCGACCGGTTCGGCCCAATTGCCGGGGATGCCGGCAACGTTGAGCACCATTTTTGTTATTTGCTGAATGTAGATATCTTCTTCCTCCTCGTAGTATGGCTCGGGAACAAGGCAAAACACATAGTCGCCCATACTTCTGACTTTAACGGATGTCGCCTCATAAGCTTTGCCCGAGTTTGTCAGGCTCTTCCAGGTGATGGGCTTTAGCGACCCCAAGAGATCGGTCTTTTTCGGTTTGCCTTCCTCACCTCTCTGACTGATGACAAAAAACTGTTGGGGCTTGCCCATGTCCATGGTGTGCCCGGCCTCAAAGGGATGGGTAAAGACCAGCTTAAGGTCGATCTTTTCTCCCTTTTCCAGTGCGGCTTCGGGCGTGTAAATCATCTGAAAATGAGCAAAAGCAGGAACACTAACCAACAGAGATACAACGAATCCAGCGAACACAAATATTGCCTTCTTCACAATACATCCTCCTCTATTCTGTCTTTTTCTTTTTTCTTGTGTTATGAGAATTCCAGGGATCTCCCCAGCAAGACAGGGGCGATTTACCACCGGAACGAGGAGGACAGCCCCTCCTCGTTCGTCAAATACGATGTGAAATGGTCTCTGGAAAGCCTCACTCCACAATATCCTCACCCTTCACTTCCACCAGATGACCCGGGCCGGCATCAAGCTCAACCTTATAGAGCCCGTCCGGTTTCTCGCATGTAAACTCACTATCTTCGTTCATCTGGCCCTGTATGAGGACCTTCCCGGCTGCATCTACCACTCTCATGGTGACGCCGGCTGCTGAGGAACCGTCAGAAAAACCACCCTCGCAAGTAATGGTTCCATCCCCGTTGTCATAGCACGAACAAAGGGGAGTATGAGCCAGGGCCGGGCCAGCCGCAAAGAGGCTAAAGGCAACTAACCCGGTCAAAACAAAAATCCTTTGCACAACAATTCACCTCCTTTCCTAATTAATTTTCACCTATTCTTGACAAAACCCGTCCCAATGGTTGTGGCCAGGGCCAGGCCGTAAAAGGCAAACATGGCCTGCAGCCCGCTCAGACCAAGTAAATTCCCACCGGAAAAAACCAGGGTTGCCACGAAAATTCCCAAAACAGTGGGAACGATCATGGAAAATATCAACCACCGTATCTGGCCGGTCTGAACCTTAATCATAATGCTTGTGGCGACACATGGGGGATACAGGGCCATGAATAGCATCAGCGCCAGGCCGTGAAGGGGCGTAAATCCCTCCTCGCCTTTTTCCATCCGTTTTTCAAGGCTCTCGCCTTCTTCCTCTTGTTGATAGAGGGCCCCCAGGGTAGCCACACTGCTTTCCTTGGCTGCGAACGAGGCGAGCAAAGAGACATTAACACGCCAGTTAAAGCCTGCCCATTGCGTGAAGGGCACCATAGCCTGGCCGAGGCGACCCAGGAAGCTGTTATCGATCTTTTCTTTCTTTATCTCTCTTAAGAGCTTCTTTCTTGCCGAGAAAACCTTTTTGAACGCACGGGTTACCTTTTTCGCGTCCTTGTCTTTCTTGGGTTGCACAATTTTGAAAAAGACCGGATTTTCTTCCTTGAATTTTTTGTTGATGGCCCTGGCCGCTTCTTTTCCCTTTGCCGTCATCTTGGCTTTTTTGTACTTGTCCCAATAAATGACCAATGCCATAAGGTTCTTTCCCTGTACGTGCTCGGCATAGGGGTTCCCTTCTACCTTTTTGTAGAACTTCGCCGTTGCGTGATCCTTCTGGGTACTGTAATAGACCTTCCGCTCATCGCTAAGCCCCGGGAATAGGAGAAGCACAAAGAGGATGATCGCAATAGCCGCCACGATGGTGATGATTTTCCTGATAAAAAGCCAGACCCTTTGTACCGCACGGCCGAGAACGCCCCGAATTGTGGGTACGTGGTAAGGAGGCATCTCCATAATAAATGGAGCGCTTTCTTTATCCTTGAGAACGGTGTGGGTCAAAATCTTGGCCATAGGAAGCACCATCAATAGCGTTACGGTGGAGATGAAGAACATGGCCAGGCCCTTATGCTGCGCAAAGTATATGTTGATCAGCAAGACATAAAGCGGGACCTTTGCCAGGCAGTTCAACATCGGAATGGTCAGGATGGTGGCCATTCTTGCCTTTTCGTCCGGGATGCCCTTACAGGACATCACAGCAGGCACCGCACATCCGCCCACATAAATTCCGCCCAGGACCATGGGCAGGGTCGATTGGCCGTGGAGGCCGAATCTTTGAAAAAGCCTGTCCAGGATGAAGGCCATCCTGGGCATGTACCCGCTATCTTCCAGTATGGCGATCAGACCAAACAGGATGAAAAAGATTGGGACATAGTTTAACAGCGCATTGATGCTGTCCACGAACCATAAAGTAAGGGCGCGGATGACAGGCTCTTCTATGAATCCCGGGTTTGGCAGGATAGACTCTGTAAGGCTTCTCAGTTTTGCCAGCAAGGGCCAGGTGTAGTTTGTGAGGTTGTACCCCTGGACGATGGAAAGATAGTAAAGCAGATAAATAACACCCACCAGGATCACAGGTCCAAGGAAGCGGTTGCAGATGAATCTATCGGCCTTATCGGAAAGGAATTGCGACGAGACGACGGTTTGGCGCTTCAGAGCCGATTTGCTGATAGTGTCCGCCACCTGGTATCGACGGAACGCGATGTGCTTTTCCGGCTTCTCTGCGTGCTTTGACTCAAACTCCTTTCTTTTTTCCTCAACAAATGCCAGGATCTCGTCCGGACCTAAAAGGTGTTTTCGGGCCAGTCGCCGGGCCTCGCTGTCGCCCTCCATGAGCTTGACCGCAAGCCACCTGGAGGGATAACTGGCAGCAATCGCCGTTTCCGCGGAGACTCTTTCTTCAACCTCGCTCAAGAAGGACTCCATGGACCCGTAGTCAATCCGGAAGGGCTCGCAAACCTGTTTTGAACGGGAGGCTACATGTATGGACTCCAGAAGTTTCTTTTTGCCCCTTCCGGTCTTAATGGCAGTGGGAACCACAGCAGCCCCGAGCTGACGGCTCAGTTCTTTGGTATCAATCTCAATGTCTCTTCTTTCTGCCACATCCATCATGTTCAGATCCACCACGACAGGGATCTCCAATTCCAACAACTGGAAGGTAAGATAGAGATTTCGCTTAAGATTCGAGGCGTCCGCCACATTAACTACGAGAGAGGGCTTCTCGTGGAGTAGAAAGTCCCGCGAGACCCGCTCTTCCAGGGAATATGAGGTGAGACTGTAGGTCCCGGGAAGATCTACAACTTCAACCTTGGCGCCGTCATGCCTGTAAGAGCCGGTCATTTTCTCAACTGTCACGCCGGGATAGTTGGCGACATGCTGGCTGGCGCCCGTGAGCGCGTTGAACACCGTGGATTTCCCGCTATTGGGCTGTCCAGCCAAGGCCACTAAGGCCTTTTTTCTCTTCACTGCTGTTCAACCTCCACAAATCTCGCTTCTTCGTGCCGGATACTCACGTAATAACCCTCCAGCTCGAGCTCCATGGGATCTTCAAGAGGGGCGTTGCGGACCACCTTTAATCTCAGACCTGGGTAGACACCCAAGTCCATGAGCCTCTGGCCCAACCTGTCCTCAGCCGTGAGCTTGTTGACGCAACATTCCGCGCCTGGTTTCATCCTATCTAATGTCATCTCTTCCTCCTTGCTTATAGCGCCGCAAATCGTAGCGCTCTACAAACAAAAACGAATTTACCGTGTTTTGTGGAACACGAGCATCCGAGTTAATGGGCAGACTCTAACTGATTTTCATTTGCAATAGTACGGGACGCTGAATGTGTCAAGGAAAAAATGTAACGGAGGGTTTACACAAAAGAAAGAACAGCGATGGGATTACCTGGGGAACGCCCTTGTCAGGCGCAAAGAGTTGAGCTATGCGGTTGTATGGTGGACTCCTGACTCCTTTAAACACATAGCATCAACAGGATAACCGCAGAGATTGAAAAGAGTTGCCTGTTGTAACTGAAACGCTCTTAAGGGTAGTATCGCAAGATTGGGCAAATGGGCTATGACTTCTGGGTCCCCTCCCGGGATTTGAGATATTGTTGTGCCATCTTGCTGCCCAGTTGGGCTGCCTTATTGAAGTCCTTGAGAGCCTGTTTCTGAGAGCCGAGTCTATGGTAAGCAACTCCGCGGGCATAATAGACTGAGGCATCTTTGGTATTGAACTTGATGGCCTTGGTGAAATCGTCAACAGCACGGTCGCAATTATCGAGGGCAATGTAGTCTATCCCGCGATTAATATAGGCATTCGCATTGTTGGGATCGAGTTCAACAGCCTTGATGCCGTCTTCAATGGCCTGCTTGTGTTTGTTGAACAAACCATAGGCGATAGCCCGGTTATAATAGAGTGTTGCATTGTTAGGATCAAATTCGAGCGCCTTTGTAAAATCATCAATAGCTTGCTGATAGTTGCCGAGTTCAAGATGGGCCACGGCCCGATTGTGATAGGCCAGACTGTCTTTGGGCTCCATCTCAATGGCCTTATTACAGGCTTTGATAGTCTTTCTATGCTCTTTGGCCTTTTCCTCAGGAGAATTTTTTGCCGTATCGATCCCTGCTTCGGCCTCTTTTTTCTTTTCCTCTTTCGGCCCTGGAGCTGCGGAGGCCAGGCCTTTCGTGCCGATAGATCGTTGTCCTGCCTGGACGCCCAGGAGCTTCAAGGCTTGTTGTGCAGCGTTGGCTGCTTCTTTGACTTCCACACCCTTTCCATCCTTGAACGTGGTTACGACTCCTTCATCTTTTAGCGCCTTGGTGAGGGCTGCAACAGCGCTCTTGTCGCCCAGTTTACCCAAGGCCTTGGCCGCGCTGGTGCGGACAAAAACATTCTTGTCGGATTCCAGGGCACGAATCAGATGCGGCACAGCCTGTCGAGCGCCCAGAGCGGTTAAAGACCTGGCGGCATTTTGGCGTACCGTCCAGTGTTCGTCATTAGCCAGGGCCTTGATGAGGGGCTCAATCGCTTTCTTGTCTTTTATCTGCCCCAGTTTGAATGCAGCCTGGGATCGCTTCATCCATTCTTTGCCTGTGGCTTGGAGCACTTGGATCTGTTCGTTGACATCGGTGTCCGTACGAATGGCTCCGCGCGTGACTGTCAGGCCTGCGGTTCCCATACCGGGCCCTTGATTCTTGAGTTCCTGCATGGCAGTTGGGAAAGGCGATTGTCCTGTCACCTTGGCTGTCAATACGGAAAATGGCATCAAGCACATTGAGCCCATGAAGGCGAACACCAAGACGACCGGCATGACACAACCGAAAGCGCCGGTTGCTATGATACTCGCCTTTTCTTTCTTTGAGGGTTTAAACACAAAACTGCCTCGCAGAGCCTTCAGGTCTTGATAGACGAGGAATGTGTAGACAAAACTGAAAGGCACGAAAAAAAGAGCCAGCACTTGCCCTGCAATCGGTATTGCCGCAACAAGAACAGTAAGGAGCCAAATGGCGACCAATCTCCAGAATACAGCGAACCATCTGCCCTGAACGTAGGCCTTGCTCTTTAAGAGGGCATTCATCCCACGAGCGTCGTCCTCAATGAAAACAAAGGGCGCGAAGAAAAACCAGATAGCGAAAATGATCCCGGGGATAAGCAGAAGAATGTGCGCGCCAGTTAGGATCAGACCTGTCAACAGCCCAAGCCACATATGCGCAAGTGTCTTGGGCTTGGCTTTCTCAAGGGCCTCCTTTATCCCGCAGCGCTCGTTCACAACTCCCAGAAGAAAGGCTGACATTCCCCAGTTGGCGACCCAAACCGCGCTGCCTGTAGCCAGGAGTATGCTGGCCAGCATGATCACGTTTTTGTAATCCGGCATGTACTGCCAAAGGAGAAATCCAAGACCAAAAGGAGGCACAAGCGACAGGATCGTCAGCAGGACTGTTACAAGTCCCAAACCAATCAAAGTCCACATGCGTTTCCTGTAGATTGTCCATGTCCTTCCTAACAGATCGCCTATGCCCGCAAGCCTGCCTGATGAGATCTTATCCATTGGTCTGGCCTCCTGTGCTATTTGTTGCCTCTCCAATAGCTTTTCGATATTTGAGTCCAGGAACTTTAGCAATCTTTTTGTTTTTGACAGAAAACCCAGCCTGGATTCGCTCAAGCCGAAGAATCAGGGAAATACAAGTCCATCAATCTTGACGGCTTCGTAAAAAGTCCAACTTCGGCGTTGCGCTGCATCCTTCGTCACTGCGGCGTACCATATGTACGCCTCATTCCTCAGAATTTGCGCGCCTTGAATTTGGAGCTTTTTACTTTGCCGTCCGATTCGGACTTTTTGCGAGTTCATCAATCTTGACGGCTTCGTAAAGATGAAAGGACATTGCTCCTGATGTTCCGGATTTGTCAAACTTTTGACGATTAGACGAAGGCCTTGCCAAGAGTAAAAGGACCCTACCAGCAATCATAAACATCTGGCTACTGCGAAAACCTGCACCAATAACCTAAAAGATATCGCCTTTCAGAAAAAGCCTTCATGCCCCACGTTATTGAGGATTTACAAAGGGATGACAAAAAATTGACAGCAAAGAAGGGGTTTAAGAGTCCCTGAACCTTCATGCCGTCCAGCACGCAGATAAGCTGTCGGACGTGCCTTGGTGGCAAGGGCATCTTTGGATTTGCAGGAGCGACACTGTCTTGATTCACGTACCGATTGTTGGCACTATTTTTGCTGAGATTTTTTGTGTAGTTTCAAAACGGTATAAAATCAGAGGTTAATTAAAAATCATAGCATTGATAGGGGAATATATGAAGGGATACGCAGCACTTTACAATCCTGAGGATGCAAGATCCGAACATGAAAGGCTACTGGATCAGTACCACCGCGCAGAAATCTCAATAAGTGGACTCAATGCCTCTTATGTCTTTAAAATCCGGAATATGGCGTCAACATCCATGTGCGTTCTGGTCAGGCAGGACTCCGAAATTGTGCCCCGGCTAAAGGTGGGTGACACATTCAACGTGAAATATTATTTTACCGATTCGGATTGTCCCCCGGAGCATCGGGACACAGAGATTCGAAATATCACAAGAGATGATGAAGGCCGATTTAAGGGTCATTATTTAGTTGGCCTGGAGATCCTGGATGGGCAGACATAGGGGTGAACCAGGCACAATCTCCAGAGAAAAAGACACACAGGGAAAAGGAGTAGCACAGTGGCAATCATTATAAGGTTCTGTATCCGTATCATTGCTGTCACCTTGGGATTGTTTTTGTTGTGCCAGACGAGCTGGGCCGCAAAGGCCTATATAACGGATTCTTTCAGAATCAGTCTTCGCAGGGGCCCCAGTATCGAAAATAAGATCCTTAGGTTTGTCCCTTCGGGTTTGCCTGTGGAAATCTACGAATCTCAAGACGGTTGGAGTCGTGTTCGCCTCTTGGAAGGTGAGCAGGGCATCTTGGAGGGATGGGTCTTAAGTCGTTATTTGATCAAGCGTATGCCATGGGAGGATCAGACCAGATCTTTAAGGGGTGAGAATGCTCGGCTCAAAGAGAAGTTGGCCCGCATTGACCAGGAATGGGAAGAAAAGGTCAGCAGGGAGCATGGGCAAGGCAAGCAATTGAAAACAAAATATGAAATAGCCCGGAAAAATGCGCAAAGGTTAGCCGAGGAGAACGAGGTCTTGAAGTCCTCAAAGAGGAACAAGTGGTTTGCCACTGGCGCTCTTGTACTGTTGTCCGGCTGGGTAATCGGACTGATGGCAGGAAAAAATCCGAGAAAACGTAACTTATCATATTAAAGATGATCATAACATCACAAAGCGATTCTATAACTCGATTAGCCGTGGAGTCAAAGAACGTCCCCGAACATTAATGATGGCTACGGATACGGGATGGTTGGACCGTTGCGGCCCCGCACTGCCCGGGTTCAAGAAAAGCACTCCGTTGCTTTCCCCAACGCCAGGCCGGTGAGTATGTCCGCTTATGACAGCGCTAAAGCCGGCCGCAGTTGGCTCCAGATTGAGTTCACATACATCATGTAGTATATACATCGAGACTTCTCCCACCTCGACCACCTCCGCCCGTGGAAGGTCACGAGCCCATGAGCCTTGGTCCATATTGCCTCGCACGGCAACGACCGGGGCGATTGCTCTGAGCCCCTTAAGCACATAAGGATTATCAATGTCCCCCGCGTGAATGATGAGGTCTGTCTGTTTGAGAATCGCGACCGCCTCAGGCCGCAAGAGGCCGTGAGTGTCAGAGATGACACCCACGACATGGTCATACTTGCCTTGCACTATTCCGGACATAATGAATTCTTCTTCGATGTGTCGGTTTTCAGCTTGTATGAAGGGTGTTCGATCCCGAGGCGGACATGGATAAAACATGTCCCCGAAGGTCCGCCGTTCACTTCTATGACATAGTTTCTCAGTGGTGAAAATGGCTCATATTTTAGCCAGTGTCAATGCCCTGCTTCCATAACGTACAGAACGCAGCCTTCTCATCCGGCAAACATGTTCTTACAACTGCCCATCTCAGAGAAAGAGGGGCGATCAATGTCGTTATAAAGGCCATCAGGACCAGGCCTGAAAATTGGGCTTCCGTCAACAAAGGCTCTGTAATCATTTGAGTGAACATTAGCTTGTCGCCGAGCTGCAGCACGACCGTGGCCACCACCAGTTCTACAGCGCCTCGACCGCTCATTCCGAAACCTACGACTGTACATTCCCAAGGATTGCGTCTAAAGATAGCCAAGCCCAGTCCACACCCGATGAGCTTGCCGAGGATGGCGACCAGCGTCAGAGTCAATACGAAAGACATGAAGCGCCAGTCCCAGAAAAATCGGAGATGGCACGACAAAGAGGCAAAAAAAATAGGAACAAGAAATCCATAACTCAAGCCGAAAAACCGGTCCTTTATAGCATTGTATATGCTTGTGTCCATAATCTCCTTTTTCACAAAGAGTCCGGCGAGAAAAGCCCCAATAATGAGATGAAGACCCACCAGTTCAGCCAAGTACGCCATTGTCAGGGCCGATACCACGGCAAATGTAAAGGCCTTGCCCTCCCGATCATGGAGCTTTGCAGTTATTTTCGGCACGACAAAGAGTCCCAGAAGGATAGTCAAACCAAAAAAGGCGGTCACTTTAAGAACAACGATTGATAAATGTATGTATTGAACGGCGCCAGTTTTGGCCAAACCAAAAAGTACTGACAGACACATTAGGGACAGGATGTCGTCGACTATGGCGGCTCCAATGATGATGTGTCCCAGCTCACTTTCATTTATCCTCATAGAATGGAGTATAGCCGATTGAACAGCAATCGCTGTAATGGAAATACCCAGTCCCACAAAGAGGGATTGGTATAAGGTGCCGCCGAATGCTCTGGCTGTCAGATATCCCGCGGCAAGGGGCAGAACAAACCCCCCTAAAGCTACGGCAACAGAAGGCCAGATATGTTCTACGAGTTCTTTGGGGTCCATTTCCATGCCGCTATAAAACATGAGAAAGAAGATCCCCAATTCGGCGATTAGTGCAATAGCTGGAGAGCAGCTCACAAGACCCAACAGAGGCGGCCCCAGGACGACACCGGCCAGTAGCTGTCCCAGCATGATCGGCAACCCGAATCGAGAGAAAAGGCCTCCCATGACCCAGGCTATAGTCAGAATAAGAAGAAGATCTATAAGAAGCTGAGAGGTAATCATCGTGTGCGATCTTCAGGAAGCAGAAAACCGTAACCGTTCACGGGTTACATTTACGCCGTACGGAATTGTTTTGAAAGATGAACGTCGAACATCGAACATCGAACGTCCAACGTCGAATGAAAAACGCATATCCAATACCGAACATTCAACCTGTCGAGAGCCTCAAGGTCGTGCGACGGCTATTTTCTCCCTAAGTTCC
>JAFGFW010000145.1 GCA_016930875.1 Deltaproteobacteria bacterium
CGTCAGTGCATGGTGTTTATCGATCGCCTTTGCCTTGACCCGATTCAGGATATCCATAACCACTGCATCATCGGGAACCGGGATGCCCAGCCGCTCCATCTTAACTTTGATGGACGTGCCACCGCTCATTTTCCCGACAATAATTTTTCGTTCTCTACCGATAATGCCGGCAATATCCGTTCCGGGGGGATTCGCCTTCCCCGCCTTCGCTAGTTTGAAACCAGCATCGACAGCTATACCCGATTCCTGCGTAAAAACCCGCTCACCTACCAAGGGCCAATTGGCTTGCAACTGAATTTGTGACAGTTTCTCCACGAGCTGTGAAACCTCATACAGCTTTTCTAATTTGATTCCGGTGTCGATGCCCAACATCAATTCAAGGTCTACGGCCACGGTTTCCAGTGGTGCGTTTCCTCCCCCTTCTCCGAGACCGTTTACGCAGGTATGAATCACTTCCGCACCCGCCATGGCTGCAGCCAAGGCCCCGGCCGTTCCCATGCCGTATGTGTTGTGTGGGTGGATTTCGATACATTTGTCTGTGAGTGACTTGACACGGCGGACAAAATGATAGAGCGCTCGGGGCAGGCAGGTTCCACGGGTATCGGGAAGTGCTATCGCATCAATGGCCCCTTCTTTAAGAATTTTTTCTATTATTTTTTGAACGAAGTCCCACGGTGACTGCGTGGCAAGCATCAGGAAAGCGGTAACCCGCAGTCCTTTCTCTTTTGCAAAATGCGACGCTTTGATTATCTTACTCGTTGTTTCCTCAAAAGACCATCCAAAGGCTTCGATCAGCGGCGGGAAGGTGGTAATTTCCAGCTCAATAGCCGGACAGCCGGCATCGGCTGCCTTCTGAATATCCCCTTGCACCGAACGGCAGAATCCCACAATCTCGGCAGAAAGTCCC
Source organism: Deltaproteobacteria bacterium (assembly GCA_016930875.1). Lineage (NCBI taxonomy): Bacteria > Pseudomonadati > Myxococcota > Myxococcia > Deltaproteobacteria bacterium. The sequence continues at coordinate 908 of JAFGFW010000145.1, forward strand.
AAGGAAGCCAGTTCTTTGACGGCTTCAAAATCATCCTGCGAAACAGCAGGCATCACCTCGATCCGATGTACCCCAAGCTCGCTTAAAGCTTGTCCTATCCGGACCTTATCCTCTTTGGTAAAAACCACTCCGGCGAATTGCTCGCCATCACGAAGCGTGGTGTCGTGGAGATAGATTGTCTTTGGTAAAAACTGCTTCTCCGCCTCTATCTCCTCCATGAAATTTAACGGACTGCTGTTGACCTGTTTCCAGTCTTCCATATCGTGTACACTCCTCTTCTTGTCTTTACTGGTATTGCACCGAGTTCGCGCCTTACCCCGTCATGTAGTTTTCGAGGTGTCCTCCTCTATGCCATATACGCTCATTCCGCCCGCAGTAATTCTGTCAGGTCAGAAATATCATTGATCATCTCCAGTGATTCAACTGTTTCCATGATCGTGTCGATCCGGCGTGCACTGAACAAGGCCGAGGCAAGGACTCTGAACTTATCCTTGAGTTCCTGGGTGGTAAAAGGGTTTTTGGGTGTTCCCTTGGAGTACTTGACGGTTTCCTGGAAAAGGCTGCCATCATTGAGCTTCACTTCAACAACAGAGGGAATTGCCAACCCTTTTTCTTCACTGAAGGTTCTTTCGGCGGCAGGATCCACCTCCATAGTAACTTTCTTTGCAACAGTCTTCGCCTCCTGATTATAAAAAATGTTTTCCTCGCTCATCCACTCATGTGGCATTTTTCGGAGAGCAAGCATGGAAATTGCGTAGGGAAGACAGAATTGCGCATTAAAAATAGATTCGATCGTGTCGCGCGAGAGAAGATCGATGGCCCGTTGTATAGTTTTCACCTTGATGGATTCGATATCTTGAGCACTGATCGAGTTTTGCTCAAATATCTTTTTCACTGCATCCGCGCTGCTATGCCCCCATGTACAGAGAGGATACGGCTTATATTTTGTATCCAGGATGGTGAAAGGATCACCGATATCTCTCACGAGTTCCCCACAATCATGATTATCCGACCCCATTGCGGCCCAAAACCCGGCATCGCCGTCGAAAACATGAGCAGTGCCCGATGAAACCCCTTTCTGTGCCAGGAGTGTCCAGAATACTCCTGAAAACGTTGACCATCCAAACGGACCTTTTGGAAAACCCGTATGATGTTCCGCTGATTTCTGCAGATCGATCGGCAGAGGAGCGATTTTTCCCGCAAGACCAAAGGCATCATAGAGTTGCTTTTCCCCTAATCCGAGCAACTTTCCTGCAACAGTTACTGCATCAAAGATCTGCCAGGTAGAGGGGAAATAGGTTCGGGCCTTCGATAGAGAGGGCATCGAGTACATCATGATACGAGATCCCACCTCAAAGCCCACCACGATGGCATGAATCACCTCAAGACCCGACGCGTTTTGTGCCTCTCCCACGCCAATGGCAGTCGGGACCAGACAGTTTGCCTGATGGGCCGCTCCGGCATACACATCATCCATATCCAGCAAATTTGCCAGCGTAGAATTGGCCCAGCATGCCAAAGGAAGAGAAACCGTGCCTTCAGTGCCGATCAGGGATGCTTCCCCTCCACCCCTGAATTCCTCCGCCTGGGCAACGATCTGCTTGCCGATTTTTGTGCAATATCCTCCAATGGCACAGCCAAGGGTGTCTAAGATAAATATTTTGGTGTGCTCGATTACCTCGGCGGGGATAGATTCTTTTTCTGAATGAATTATGTTGTCAATCAACCGCTCGGTATAGGTCATTGGAATCTCCTTCATCTAAACATGGAAGCTTTCACAAGCCAGCCGAAGAGGCCTATGAATCCACGGTGATATTCAGACAAGCATGGTGAATTGTACAGTTTTTTCGGGTAAATTGACCCCTTCCTGACAGCACCACCGGTGCTGTTTGCACATTTTACCTTTCTGCACCAAAAGATGTTCCTGTCGCTCTTCAAAGAGCCATAGAAATCAATGCTGTTATATCCATGACTTCTATAGTGTCTTCTTTTCCCATGGATTTAACCGCATCATTGAGCGTTATGTTACAGAATGGACAGGCAGTCAATAAGATTTCAGCACCGGTATCAAGCGCCTGCTGAATTCTTCGTTCGGATATTATCTGAGATGAAGTCAACCTTTCAGGCGGTTCCATCCACATCCGCCCGCCTCCCATGCCGCAACAATCACTCAGCTTTTTGCTGTTTTCTATTTCTTTGAAGACAACACCTGGAATACGCTCGATAAGTTTCCGAGGGGCATCAAAGACATCGCTGTGTCTTCCCAAATAGCAGGGATCGTGATAGGTGACCTTTTTATCTATTCTTGTTGATAGCTTCAACCTACCTTGATCCAGCATATCATTAAGGAACTGAGTATAATGCTGAACTTTTAACCCATTACCGCCGTCAGGATACTCTTTGGTAAACGTATAAAAACTGTGGGGATCTCCTGTGACAATATGGCGAATCCCCGCTTCCTCGAACATCGCCATGTTGTTCTCTGCCAGATACTCACCAAGCCCGTTCTCGCCCATTCTTCGAGCTTCATGGCCTGAGCAGACTTCATTCTCCAAAATTCCAAATTTAATGTTTGCCTTTTTGAGAGTTTTACTGAGGCTTTTCGATATCTTCTGACCATACGGGTCATATGACGAGGCGCATCCTACAAAATATAACACATCTACTTGATTGTCTTGTGAGGCAAACGGTATGTCAAGCCCATTGGCCCACTTGGTTCTTTCGTGAGAGGGGTTCCCCCACGGATTGCCGCGAACATACATATTTTTCAACACGGTCGCCTGCTCAGGCATGGGTCCCGCCATCTTTTCCACCAGCAGGTACTCCCGAGTTTTCTCAATCAGTTCACGAAGCGGAAGGGCACGCGAAACCTTTGTGCACATTACTTCGCATTTCCCGCAGGTTGTACACGAATAGACCAGATCTCGAAGGCTGTCTGAAAACTCATTCCATTTCATTCCATAGTAAATGGCACGGTTAATTCCAAAGGAACCTTGCGTAACCCGAGAGCTCACAAGAGGACAAAACAAATTACATAAGTGACATTTCATGCATGCGTTGAGTGCTTCAGTCACACCCTTTTCTATGCTTTCTTGTAATGTGTCTTCTTTCATCTATACTTCTCCTTCAAGGTTGCCGCGATTGAGAATATCACTGGGGTCGAAGAGTTGCTTCATCTTCTTTATTATTGCATAGCTGGTTTCACCGTATGTTTCACGATATAGGGGGAGCCGGTGCGGGAACCACCCCCAGTCCCCGCCGACACCGCCAAACTGCAGCTGCAACTCTTTTTCTACATTCCAGATTGCATCAACAAACCGCTTCATTTTTTCGATGGGCCATCCATGCGGATACGTCAAATAACAATGGAGGGAACCGGAACCCACATGACCATAGAGATACGCCTCTGATTCGGCAATGAGATCTGTCCTCCCCTCTGTGATATGTTCCAAACTCCTTATAGCCTCTGACATACGTGGAAGAACCGGATTCACCTCTATGGCTTTGCCGCCTTTTTTGCCTTTTTCCTCCCCCCAGCGCATAACGTTCTCCCGCACAGCCCACACCTTCTCCGCAGTTTCCTGATCCTCAATAACGAAGGCCTTCGTAGCTCCCTCGCTTTTGAACAGATCGACCACTTCTTGGGCATTGCTTATTGCTTCTTCCTTTGTCCTTCCCATTGCCTTGACTACAGCCAGGGCACCTTCCGGAAAATCCAGTCCATAGGCATCACAGCCAAGCTTACAGGCCTTTGTACCCACAAACTCCCCATCCATGGGAAGAGGCAGCTTTTTCTGATACATGCGTGTCATGACATGCCCCACCTCTTCGTCCGTTTTGAAAAAACCAACGGCATCTATGGTTTCCGGCATGGGAACAAGAATCATTCGCACTTTGGTAATAACACCCAGCATGCCTTCAGAGCCTATGAAAATGCGCCCCAGATCCCAACCCGCTGAACGTCGCAAGCATTTTGAACCTGTTTCGATTATTTCTCCGTTTGGCAGCACCACTTCCAGACCTAAAACATTGTGTATCGGTCTGCCAAAGATGTTGTCTGCCAAATGCCCTATCGTGTTAATGCTGACAGCCCCTCCTATGCTGGAACCGGCCTGTGTCTGGATAGGAAGAAAGTAACCCAGTTTGCCAAGTGCCTTTATGGCCTTACCGGTTTTTAATCCGGGACCACACTCAACATATTGATACTCTTCGTTGATCTCAAGAAAATCCATTCGCTCGGTACTCATGGTAATGCCGCGGTGCTTCGGCTTGGTGGGAAACACCAAATCGGTACCGGAACCATATGTTGTTACGGGCACATTGTGTTCTGTGGCGTACGCCAGCACCCTGGAAACCTCCTGGGCATTACCGGGCTGAATCACTACATCCGGCATAAATTCCTTTTCAACATCATACGGCAACAACGTATCGGCATAATTTATTCGCTCGAATAAATCTTCGTACACATACTTTTCACCGACTATGTTCTTCAAATCTTGAACTAATGCCTCTATACTCACATTCATTGCACAGAACCTCCCACCATTTGAACCATCGTCTTCAACATCGGTTTTCCTCTCTGACAGAGGAATGAACAACAGATTAATCGGCCTACATCGACCCTTTTCTCACACATCGGTGCGCTTGTTTCGGACAAACCTAATACTTTGCTTTCATGAGCTCTGGCAGCCACATGGCAATCTTCGGGAACAGCATTACCAGAGCCAAACACAACATCTGTATACCAACAAAGGGAACTATGGAACGGTAGATATCTGTCATGGATATTTCTTTCGGCACAACTCCCTTTAAGACAAAAAGATTGAATCCAAATGGCGGGGTCAGATATCCCATTTCCATGTTTACAACAAAAAGGATCCCGAACCACACCGGGTCAAACCCCAGTTTAACGATAATAGGGACAAAGAGAGGCCCCAACAGGGTCACGATGGCTGCAGCATTTAAGAACATACCTAAAATCAAAAAGATCACCTGCATGATGATA
>JAFGFW010000146.1 GCA_016930875.1 Deltaproteobacteria bacterium
TGAGCGGAGTCGAAGGGCTGAAAAGAAACAGAAATAGCCGTCGCACGACCTTGAGGCTCTCGACAGGTTGAATGTTCGGTATTGGGTGTTTGTTTTTCATTCGACGTTGGATGTTCGATGTTCGATGTTCATCTTTCAAAACAATTCCATACGGCGTAAATGTAACCTGTGAACGGTTAACAATTTCAATACCCTTGGGAGGGTACATAAAAAGGAGGGAGTTATTATGGAATTAACACCATGGGAACCTTTTGGCGAACTTGGTTCGCTTCGCAGGGAAGCGGACAGGCTCTGGAACCGGTTTTTGGGCGGAAGACCTTTTCCCAGGATTTTTTCAGAAGAATGGGCACCTTCAGCCGACATTTCCGAAACCCAGGACAATCTCGTGATCAAGGCCGATCTTCCCGGTCTTGAGGCAAAAGACGTTGACGTTAGTGTCTCGGGTGACATCCTGACCATCAAAGGCGAGAAGAAGAAGGAAGAGGAAGAAAAAGGCGAACACTTTTATCATTGCGAGAGGTACTGCGGCTCTTTCCAGCGTTCGTTCCGACTCCCTGTTGACGTACAGAGTGATAAGATCGAGGCGACATTTGACAAGGGTGTCTTGAAGATAACTCTTCCCAAAGCCGAGGAGGCGAAGAAAAAGAAAATCGAGATCAAGGTCAAATGAAAAAGCACGTGGCCCTCCCCGGGGTTTGAATGATGAAATGGAAGCGTGTACAAAAGGAGGTAACTCATGAAAAGATTATGCTACATCATCGCGCCCTTCTTGACCGTGATTTTTGTCTTGTATTTTTCTGGCGCCCAAGGTATGGCGAAGGAAAAGGTTTACCAGATGAAAGGGCAGATAACCGCCATTGACACGGCCTACAGCACGGTGGTCATTGAAATCCCATTGGAAGGAAAGATGTTTACCGTAGGCGGGCCGCTATCCCCCCAGGCCATTTTGCAGAAACGCGGGCAATCGGCAACCTTAGAGGATTTTATGTTGGGAGATGAGGTTGTGGTCAAGTGGAAGGCCACCGAAGAGGGGCATATCATTGAAATGATGAAATCCAACTAGAAAGTGAGCAATAATGGGAAACAATAAGGTCCGAACAATCGGGATTCTCACAGGAGGCGGTGACGTTCCAGGCCTGAATCCATGCATCAAGGCCATCGTTTGCCGGGCGATTGACGAGGGGATGGGGGTTTTCGGCATAAGAAGAGGATGGGCAGGCCTTGTAGAATACAATATTGAAGATGAAAGCACTCACGATGTCAACGTGATAGCTATGGATAAGGCCATGGTGAGAACGATTGACCGGTCAGGCGGCACCATTTTGCACACGTCACGCACGAATCCCGGCGCGGTAAAAAAGAGCGAAATGCCAAGTTTCTTAGACGCCCATCCCACGGCTGACAAAACTGATGTAACCCCTCATATTTTAAGCAATTTGGAACATCTTGGTATCGATCTATTGGTCCCCATTGGCGGGGACGATACCTTGAGCTATGGAGAGCGACTCCACGAGGAAGGCTTCCCGGTCATTGCTATTCCGAAGACAATGGACAACGACGTGTTTGGAACTGACTACTGCATAGGGTTTTCCACTGCAGTCACCCGGTCAGTGGATTTCATTCACGCCCTGCGCACGTCTTCTGGTTCCCATGAGCGGATTGCCGTAATTGAGCTATTCGGAAGAAACTGCGGTGAGACCTCACTCATATCCGCATACCTTGCTGGGGTGGACCGGGCCATCATTTCGGAGGTTCCTTTTGATCCGGAAAAATTGGCCGAACTCATTATGGCGGATAAAAGAGCAAATCCGAGCAACTATGCCATGCTGACCATTTCGGAAGGGGCTCAAATGGTAAGCGGAAAAGTCGTCGAGTATGGCGAGGAGGACGCATACGGCCATAGAAAACTGGGCGGAATCGGGATTACAACAGGCGATGCGTTAAAAAAACTGACAGACCAGGGGATCATTTTTCAACAGCTATCCTATCTTATGAGAAGCGGCGCCCCGGATTCGCTTGACCTTATGGTGGCTATCAATTTTGCCAACATGGCGATTAACCTCATAAAAAGGGAGGATTCGGGCCGTATGGTGGCATTGTCCGGAGGGGTGTACACGGATATCCCGATAAGCACGGTCACGTCCGGGCAAAAAAGAGTGGATGTCCGAGAGCTCTATGACGTGGACGAATATCGGCCCAAGGCAGAATCGATTGCGGGAAAACCGATGTTTCTGTATTGATTTTACCTCGGAATTTCTATAACTTGTTAAAAGTATAAGAATCTATTGAAGCCTGGTTTTTCTGCCTCGCACGTGAAATATGGGAAAGAAGATATTAGTAGCTGTTGGCAATTGCGCTTATTCCGAACAGGCCGTCAAATATTGCGCCAGGATCTCCTCGGCCGTAAAGGATGTCACCTATACGCTCTTTAATGTGAAGCCCTTGCTTCCTGCCATCCTTATTGAGAAGGCGGAAGCAGATCCCGAGGTCAAGGCCGAGGTTGATGAACTGATTCGAGAAGAGAAAGAAGCAGCCGGATCTTTTGTTGACAGGTTCAAAGACCTCATGGTCGGTGAGGGAATCTCTGAAAACCGAATCGAAACGGTCACCGAACCTATGCAACTGGGAATGGCCAAAGACATCTTGAACCGGGCTGAACGGGGGGGCTATGACGCTATCGTCCTCGGGCGCAGGGGGCTTACCCCGACCCGGGATTGCTTTCTTGGCGCCACCGCTACGAAGGTCGTCGAAAACGCAGTGGAGATCCCGGTGTGGCTTGTTTCCGGAGAAGCTGTTTCCATGAAGGTCCTGCTCGCGGTCGACGGATCTGAGACTTCTTTCCGGATTCTGGATCACCTGGTTGATATGGTGGGGCCCAACCCGGACCTCAGGCTAACATTGTTCCATGTCCAATCCCATCTTAAACACTGCCGTTCCGTTCTCGCCACAGGGAGACCATACGAAATCGCAAGAGAGAAACCACGCCTTCAGGAGATTCTTGAGCGTGAGGACAGCCGATGCATGGAAGAATTTTACGAAAAAGCCCTTCAAAAACTTGAGACGGCAGGCCTGAAAAAGAACCAGATCCAGATCAAGAACACCACCTGGAGTTACGATATCTCCACGGCCATCCTTGATGAAGCGGCCTCTCAACGGCATGGCACCTTGATGGTTGGCCGACGGGGCAAAAGGCCGGCTTTTTTTGCAGGAAGGATTGCCATGCGCTTGCTTCAAAAGACTTCTGAACAGGCCCTTTGGGTGGTTTCCTGAGAAAATCTAAACTCTTGGCACTTCTCAAGGGCCTCCGGTTCTGGGAAAGGAGCATCTACTATGGACCTGCTCCCCAAACCAAGACTTTTCAACAACCGACCCAACTGGATACCTTGGAGGAATAGATCCCAGAGAACTACCCGCGACACAAGGTATGACCTACGAAACTTCACTGTAGCTTACAATAGCTGGTTCGTCCCTTATGTTAAATCCCGTATAAGTTCCAGAAAATTCCGACCGCTCCTCTCCTTCCTGTACACCGACCTCAATTGTAACCTCGACTGTCATTATTGTTACAGCAGAGGGAAAACTATACCAGGGATGAGCATGAAAGTGGCTCAGGATGCCGTGGACTGGCTTGATCGCGCAGGCTGCAGGGTCCTGGCGTACATGGGTGGAGAGCCCCTGGTACGCAAAGACTTTATCGTGGAGCTTACGCGCTACGCCGTGGACAAAGGGTTTTTTGTGTATCTTCCCACAAATGGCATTCTGATGGATAAAGTATTTGTCGATGAGATTGGAAAAGCCGGTATTTCCACTGTTAATCTTGCCGTGGACGCTGTCCGTGCCTATGAAGGTATTCCCAAATACCTCGAACGGATAAAACCCCAATTTGAATATCTGGTCGAAAGGGAAAAAACATATGGATACATTACCTTTCTAAATATTAATATTACACAAAAGAATGTGAAAGATGCCAAGACACTCACTGAAATCGCTCACAGCTATGGCATCGCCACTGATTACCACATCAATGAACCCCCACTGATCAAATATGATACCTACCAACACGAGGATGATGGGGCCTGGATCACAGAGAAGGAGTCTCAGGCCGTGGACGAACTCATAGACTGGTTGATCGAAAAAAACCAGCAGGGTTACACGATGGTGAACTCGGTTGAACATCTCCGGACTATGAAGCTCTTCGTTCGACATCAATTGTCCCCTTGGCCATGTTGTGCCGGACAGCTCTCTATGATCATCCGCCTGGATGGGAGCTTTGCCCCTTGCTTTGAGCTTTATAGTTCAACTGAAGATTGGGGCAACATCTATGATGGCCCGAAATTCGACCCGGTCAGACTGGCCAAGCAGAAGGAAAAATGCAGCCCCCATTGTCTTTCCACATGTAATTTTCAGGTGAGCCACTATAGCACTTCGTTACTCCATGCCCTGCAATGGGTTGCAAAGCACTCTTATGCCCACTTTTTCGGTATTTCTTAAAAGGTGGCTGTGCTCGACATGACCCGCCAGCTCCTGTTTTTCGGATTTCCGCTGCTGCTGGCGGCTATCGCCCAGGGAGTCTGCATAAAATATGACTGGTTGAGCCGGCTCAAAAGGCCACTCGATTCCGGCCTGATGTTCAGAGGAAAAAGGGTCTTTGGCAACCATAAGACCTGGAGAGGGCTGGTGGTCAATGTGTTTTTCTGTACTGTGGGAACAATGATTCAGGCCTGGCTTCAGAATAACGTTCACATTCCTGCGTGGCTTCTCCTGTTGGACTACACGCAAAATGGCTATGTTGCAGGGGTGCTGCTCGGTCTTGGCATGACTACAGGGGAATTGCCCAACAGTTTCATAAAACGTCAACTGGATATTTCTCCCGGCAAGAGAAAAAAAAACCTTCTTGGGGCAGCTTTTTTTCTCTTTGATCAGGTTGACTTGACCATAGGCATCTGGCTTTTCCTGTTCTTGCTTGTAAAACCTTCCTTCTTGCTGGTCTTATGGTCCTTCCCACTTACTATTGTGCTGCATGTGACCGTATCCAGCATCGGCTATCTACTGGGGATGCGAAAGACTCTGGCATGAATCTGGCCTGTGCGAAATGCCATTCTGAGCTGCTACGGAAGGGGTTCCCGCAAAACTAACGCGGAGGTCTTGAAGTCCCCCCTGGGAGTAAGCAAAGCCACGTCCTCTGGGCGTGATTCTTTTTCGTAAGATAACGCTTTGTAAGCCTGTTGGTTTTCATTTGGCTGGGGAAAGGTTGCCTTTGATTTCTTTAAATGGTATCTTTCGAAAAAAATGAAGCTCCCAGCAGCAAGTCGCCCATGCGCCATAGCTTCGGCGACGGTGCGCTGCAGGGTATCCCGGCCAGGGCAAATAAATCGGCCATTGTACAACCGGTAGTTCCTGTCCACAGCCTATAAAAATGCATGGGGAGAAAGGGATGAAGCGCTCAGTGAAATTATTTGGCACGTTCTTTTTTGTACTTTTTTTAGTCTCTTCTTGTGACAAAGCACCTAAAGGCAAGGTTGGCGGAGGGCCTGTTCCAGGGGTTAGTGATTGTCAAATATTACTCGGTTCTTCTCTGGCCTTGGGTGGCCATGCCAGCTTCCTGGGAACCCAGACCCTCCACGGGGCGCTCTCTTATCTCAACCATGTAAACGAACAAGGTGGCATCCACGGCAGGAAGATAAAAGTAATCTCATACGATGACGGATATGACCCTCCAAGGTGTGTGGCCAATACCCAAAAGCTTATTAATGAGGATCAGGTATTTGCCCTCTTCTGCTATGTGGGAACCCCTACGTCGGTCAAGATTATCCCTATTGTTGAAGAGGCCAGAATCCCGCTTCTGGGTCTTTTTACCGGGGCAAATGCCCTGAGAGAACCCTTTAAACGCTATATAATAAATGTCCGGGCATCCTATTACCAGGAAACCGGCGCCGTGGTTAAACACTTGATAGAAGACCTAGACATAAAAAGGATAGCAGTATTCTACCAATATGATGCCTATGGATTCGACGGCCTTACCGGAACAGAGATTGCTCTCAAGAAATATGACCTGGCCCCGGTAGCTACGGGAAGCTATGTCCGAGGTACCCTGGATGTAGAAGAGGGGCTTGAAAAAATTATCACTTCCGGCGCCGATGCGGTCATTATGATCGGTACCTATGACCCTTGTGCAAAGTTCATAAAACTGGCTAGATCAAAAGGCTTTAACCCCATCTTCCATAATGTCTCCTTTGTAGGCGCCGACGAGCTGGCCAGGAAACTGGGCGAGAAAGGAGAAGGAGTTATTATCACACAGGTGGTGCCGCCGCCTGAGACACCGGAAGCAAGAACCTTGCTTTGGGGTGCGGAGGAATACTGCAATCTACTGAAAAAATACTATCCTAAAGATAAACCGAACTTTGTTGGGCTTGAGGGTTATGTAAATGCCAGGGTATTGGTGGAAGGCCTGCGAAAGGCGGGCAGGGATTTGGACCGTGAAAAATTCGTCGATTCCATGGATTCTATACAGAACTATTCCCTTGGTATTGCCAATACTGTCACATTTGGTACGGATGATCACCAGGGGTTGGAACGGGTTTATTTCACACAGATAAAGGACGGCAAGTTTATTATGCTTGTTGATTGGGAGAAGATAAAAAGAGCACTGGCAGTTCCCGGGGTTACTGATGGTGAAATACTGCTCGGTTCTTCTCTGGCCTTAGGGGGTCATGCCAGCTTCCTGGGAACCCAGACCCTCCACGGGGCGCTCTCTTATCTCAACCATGTAAACGAACA
>JAFGFW010000147.1 GCA_016930875.1 Deltaproteobacteria bacterium
GAAAAATATTTTGGGCTCGCAGGCGGACTAGCCGCCGCCGACCTAACTTGGTTGGCCTGAGACGTTTGCTTTATCGAATATCCAGGGGAGAAAGTAAGATGACCGAAGATGATATTGAAAATGATAATATGGATGACGATGAAGAGAGTGATGATCTCCAGGAATTCAGCATAAAAGAACTGGGCCAGGCGGGTAGTACAAACCAGACAGGTTTAGATCGTGAGATCTTCATTGAGGAAAGGAAGATCCCAAACCTGGCAGAAATCGTAGCAATCGCCAATAAAGCTGACCGGCCCATCAGTATTGAAGATTGTGTGCTTGACAAGACGCGGATTGATGCAGCCAATATTGACATATTTATTGATGAGTCGGTCTTTGCAGGAGAAGCCGAGTCCAAAAATGCCGTATTTGGCGGAAAACTGGTTCTAACGGATACAATCTTTGAAGAAAATGCGGACTTTGGCGCCGCCACCTTCCAGGCGGAAGTAAGCTTTGACGAATGTGTTTTCCAAAATGAGGTCAGCTTTGCCGGCGCCAGAGTTGAGCATGGCGCCTCCTTTACGTCCTGTAATTTTCAAAAAGAGATCACATTTGATCATGCCTCATTTGCAGGCAAGGTCAGTTTCAGTGAATCAACCTTCCGAAAAAAGGTCACGTGCACAGATGCTCTTTTCTGGAAAGAGGTCGATCTCAGAGACGTGAAGTTTAAGGAGGGTCTCGATACGACCGGTTCAAACCTTGAGGATATGATAGAAGTTGCTCGGCAGGCGCCAAGGAGTCAGCAAAAAAAGCCCCGGGAAAAGGCCAAACCAAGAAAAACCGAGTTTAATCCATGGGGTGAACTGGACAAAGTATCCAAGAAAAACCTAAGCTGCAGACAGATCCTGCGTGGTGTTTTCAGGTTCTTACCGGAAAAGAAGAATGAGTGACCAGCCCGCAATGCCCTGCCGCACTCGCATCCAACATTCTTGATAACCCTCCGCGTTCTTTGGGAACAAAGCCCATAACCCTTTGCCACACCTCTTCATCCTCCATGCAAAAATAGATCATTACTCCAGGGGCCATCTCTCTAATCCAGGTCGCCATTCTTTGATAGAGCTCAATGCGCAGGGGCTTGAAATATCTCATCTTGCCGTCGAGACCCGGAATAAACTCGCCATAGACGATTTTGGACCTGGGAAATCGTTTCTGGACGATGGGCTTTAAAGAAGGCATGAACCGAAAGGAGCCAAGACTGATCCACACGATATTTTCCGCTGATACTGCGTTAAAGAGGTCTTTGACCAGTCTTTCATAATCCTTTTCCCAGCCGCTGTATAAGATCAAAGGATCAAAATGAAAAGCCAGGGGATATCCCCAGGCCTCACATTGGGCTGCGGCCCTGAGACGCGCTTTCATGCCGGCTGTGCCTCGTTCTTCATTTTGAATCACGGAAGGCGGATTAAGGGACCAGGCCACAATGGTCTTCCTGTTGTGGGAAATACCCCTCAGATTTTCTATTTCACATGTTTTGGTCTTGAGTTCCAACACAATGCGGTCCTGAGATGCAAAATGGAGCGCCAGCGTCTTGGAAAGTCCGGTCCACGGTTCCCATATAAGGCTGTCTGTAAATTCCCCTGTGCCTATGCGGTGAAAGGGCGGTGTCTTCAAGTCAAAAAGATCGTCCAGCTCTTTGAAAAGATCCTCTTGGTTTACAAAATACTGGAGCACCGGTGGATGGAAGTATGCTTGAAGGATGCAGTAAGCGCAGTCCATAGTGCAGTACGTCCCGATATGGAGGATCTGGTATCCGCAGCAAATGTAGGACTTGGTGCCAGGACATTTTCTCAAAAAAGGGCCCCGGTTGCGTGTGAGAAAAAGCACACGCTTTCCCCGACCCACCGGGTCGTCCGCGTCGGCCAGACTTTCATAGAGGCCAGACGGATCGCGGACAATAGTCGCGCCGCAGTCGCCGAGACGTTCTCGCACTGTTCGCACCACCGGATAGTCCGTCACGGCCTCGTCTATGTATAGCTCGGAAATCACAACTCCAGAAGCCTTTTCATGGCCGGATCCTTTACCAAGGCATCAAGGCTCTGGCGGCGGTCGCGCAGGTCTTTAAGGCTCTTGAAAGTCATGCGCAGCGTGTATAACCCTCCTTCAAAATATGCAGGTGCAGTGATGTGCATGTGTTCATCCAGCTTCAGCGCCTTCAATTCTCTCAAAAACTTCTCTTGCGCGTTGGCCAGTGTTGGAAACCGGCGTCTCTTTAAGTATGCTCTCACCATGGAACTCTTCTCGTTTTGATTCAATCTATGGCTATCCAAAATGGCCCTTATCTCCTTGGATTCCAGGACATCCGAAGGCATCAGATCCTCTCGAATCCCAATTTCCTCGACCAGTGTAATGATTTCTTTTTGTTTGTTCTGGCTCAGTTTAAATCCCTTCAAAAAATTATAGAAAACCAGGGCGTCTTCTGGCGAAAGCCTGCACAAGTCGGCTGCTGCTTCAAAGGAGATGGTGTTATCCAGCACACCTGTCTGAATGACCTCGGGAAGACGTATCAATGCACTGATCTTTTGGAAAACCTTTTGGTTTGAAGGAAAGCCCAGCAACGAAGAAAGCATTTCAAGGCTGTTTCCGGCGGTGTGAGCGCTTAGTTTTTGAATGCCCCGTGCCTGCTCAATTATGTTTAACGACCGATGAGATCGGTTATCCGATATGGCAAGTTTGAGCAACTCAGCTTCAGACAAGTCCCCTACAAGCGTCCGTGCTTTGATTTCCTGCCACCCGAGTAACTGACACGCCTTGATTCGCCTGAACCCACATACGATAATAAAAGTCGAATTGTCAATAGCTGTTACAACTGGAGGATTAATCAGGCCAACGGCTTGTATGGAGTCAACCAGGTTTGCAGTGTCAATGCGGAGGCTGAGACGAAAGGTATGATCTGTTATGTCTATCTTCGATATGGGGACGACCTTGTCTTCATAGTAAGCGTTCATAGGTTCAGAGTTCACCGTTCAGACTCCGGCCCATAGGGGCCTACGCCCCGGAGGGGGTTGCCTTTCTTTCGTTGTAACCATTCACAGGTTACATTCATGCCGTACGGAATTGTTTTGAAAGATGAACGTCGAACATCGAACGTCCAACGTCGAACGAAAAACGAATACCCAATACCGAACATTCAACCTGTCGAGAGCCTCAAGGTCGTGCGACGGCTATTTCTGTTTCTTTTCAGCCCTTCGACTCCGCTCA
>JAFGFW010000148.1 GCA_016930875.1 Deltaproteobacteria bacterium
CTGACTGGATTCCGGCTTTCGTCGTTCGACCCTGAGGCTCTCGACGGGCCGGAATGACGGAGTGGTAAACGTCGTTGTAGGGTTAAAACTCTCTCAGGACGTCTTCTGCAGGAACGCATCGCGGATGGGTGTAACAAAGGCGCTAGCGGTTTTGGGAATGTTGGCCTTCTCGTGGCTCTTGGTTATCGGGACAGTCTTTGTAGTTGCAAAGTTGTACCGCGTTCTTTTCCCATAATCCTTCTTTTTGTGCTCTTTGCCATTTTGCCTTCCCATGAAACTTCGAGATTGGGGCATTATTTTCCTCAACAAATCATCCTGAAATTGACACTGAAGTAAAGTCTCTGGTATGAAGAAATAATTCCTGCCCAAAGCGACGTGCCACATCTTTGCTGGGGTGAAGGTCGTCGACCATGCTGATAAAGCATGATCAGCAGTGCAAGCGTCGCGGCAGGTACACGGGAAAAGGGGACCACATGGGCAAACCGAGTTACGAAGAACTGGAGCATAGAGTGAGAGAACTGGAGAGGCTTGTCAATATGAAAGTTTTTGCTCCGGATTTTGAATTTGCAACCAGAGATCTAATATATTTTAAGGCCTATGAGGATTGGTCTGTCGATTTTTTCAGTGAACAGGAAATAGAACATTTGACTGGATATGGGCTTGAGGATTTTCGGGAGAGAAAGATAAGATGGCTTGATATTGTTCATGTGGAAGACAGGAATATCGTGCAAGACACAGTGAAAAGAGGATTGGAATCACATGACAAATACTTCAAGGCAGAATACAGAATTCTCAGGAAGCAAGGAGAGACAAGGTGGGTAAGGCAAAGAGCATTCATCATTTGCGACGGTGATGGTGACTTGTTATACGTGCGAGGGGTTCTAAACGACGTCACTGTCCAGAAAAACATGGAGCTGGCACTTGAGTCCGAAAGCGAGATATTTATTTGGATGGCCGACCATCTTGACGATGGCATCTATATAGTCTCCGGTGACTACAGGATCAAGTTCATGAACAAGGCCCTGATCGATCTGGTGGGTAATCAGGTGGGCGAGGTGTGCTATCGCACTTTTTTTCAGCGAGACACGCCATGCCCCTGGTCGGTGATAGATACGATGAGGGGACAAGGGGCCTGCCTGGAGGAATATCGCCCTTGCCTTCAGGAATATCATTTGCCGAGACTGGGGAGGACTTTTCAGGTGAGGAGCTTCCCTATGAGGATGCGTGATGGTTGTATCGCCAAACTCGGCCATCTCAAAGACGTTACCCGAACCAGGCAGTTGGAAACTGAGATCAAGGAATTCTCAGCCCGGCACCGGGCCATTGAGGCCGCGGCCGATAAGGCTGACCTGGGAATATTCATGGTTCAGGACATTGATGGCATTGAAGCTCGGTTTTGCTATGTGAACGAGGCGTTTTGCCACATTACTGGCTATATGCGAAGTGAATTGCTGGCCAGAAGCATAGCCGATTTGATCCATGTGGAGAGCCTGGCAACAACGCTTGGGCGTTATCAATGCAGAGAACGTGGGGAAACGCTGGACAGGATATATGACATCAAGATGGTTCGCAAGGACGGGAAGGCGATTACGGTGTTTTATACAGTGGCCCTTTCTACTTATGATGGCAAGTTGGCCACCGTTGGATTCCTCCAGGATATCACCGAAAGAAAGATGGTTGAGCAGGCCCTTCGCCGATCGCAAAGGCTTGCCTCGACCGGCAGGTTGGCGGCGGAAATAGCCCATGAGATAAACAACCCCTTGAGTAGTGTCCTGACCTTTGCCAAATTGTTAAGCAGGATTGTTAACAAGAAGCCTTTCCCGGTGCATCGAGTGGCTGAGTTGCAGGAGTTTGTCGGCCATCTGGAGGGCGAGGCCGGGCGCTGCGCCAACATATCCAGGAATCTGTTGGAGTTTTCACGCCAGGGAGAGCTCGATGTCAAAGAAAATGACGTCAACGAAATTCTTGAAAAGATCCTCGACATCGTGAAGCATCGTGTTGAGCTGCAGGCAATCGAGATCGATATCTCTCTTGCCTCGGATCTTCCCTCCGTATTTTGTGATTTCAAACGATTGCAGCAGGTGTTCATCAATATTTTCTGGAATGCTGTTGAGGCGATGCCTGACGGGGGAAGGCTCCGTGTTTCCACCAGTTTTGACCGAAGCCGGGATATCGTCAATGTTAAAATCAGTGACACCGGAGAGGGCATCCCGGAGGAGATCCTGGAGCGGATCTTCGAGCCTTTTGTTACTACCAAGGCAAAGCGAAAGGGCGCGGGGTTGGGGTTGTCTGTGGTCCATGGCATCATTCGCCAGCATCAGGGGCATGTTCATGTCCGCAGTAAGGTGGGGCAGGGCACATGCTTTACCATTGAGCTTTGCGCCAACAAGCGTTTTGTGACCAGCCTTGGAGACAAAGAGAGCTGTGAGACACCTGGGGCCAAAGGCCGAGAAGTGGCCAAGGCTGGTTCGATGTAGCATGTTCAGGCTTGAGCTTCTGGAGCTGGCAAAGGCGTGATCCAAGAAGGAAGTTGGGAGGTCGCACCTTGGCATTAGGGGATGTACGGTCAAAATGACCAGGCTCAAGGCATAAGGCAAAAGACCTGGCGCCTTTAGCCGTTTGCCTTGGACCTTTTTTCCCATTACGAGGTGAAATGATGAAGGAAAATGCGCAGATTCTTGTGGTTGATGATGAGCCGACAGTCTGTCTTGCCCTTGTCAATTGGTTGAAGGAAGAGAACTATTTCGCCATGGCGGTGGAGGATGGTCCCAAGGCCATTGCTGCCGTGCGGGAGGGGAACTGGGACATTGTCCTGCTTGACCTGAAAATGCCGGGCATGGACGGGCTGGAGGCGCTGCGGGAAATCAAAAAGATTGCGCCCCAGACCATAGTCATCTTGATGACCGCCTACGCTTCTGTGGCCAGCGCGGTGCAGGCCATGAGAGAGGGTTCTCATGACTATATTGTCAAACCCCTGGACGTGGAAGAGCTCACCCTGATGCTCAACAAGATTGTCGAACATCAACAGCTCGTCACCGAGAATATCCTCTTGCGCCAGCGTTTGAGCGAGTATAACGAGTTCGAAGACATTATTGGCAGGAGTCCGCCAATGCAAGAGGTGTTCGAGCTTATTGAAACAGTGGCCGACTCCAACGCCACCGTACTGATCACCGGAGAGACAGGCACCGGCAAGGAACTGATTGCGCGGGCCATCCATACCCGCAGCTCCCGCCGATACAACCCCTTTATCGCCGTCAGTTGCGGCGCCCTTCCGGAGACACTTCTTGAAAGCGAGTTGTTCGGCCATGAAAAAGGCGCGTTTACCGGTGCGCACCGAACCAAGAAGGGACGATTTGAGATGGCCCACGGAGGCACTCTTTTTCTGGATGAGATTGGTGACATCAGCTTGAAGACACAGGTCAAGCTCCTTAGAGTTTTGCAGGAAAAAAACTTTCACCGATTAGGGGGTACGGCCCAAGTCGATGTAGATGTCCGCCTCATTGCTGCTACCAACCGGAATTTGACTGACGCGGTGGAAGAGGGCATTTTTCGTAGCGACCTGTACTATCGGCTCAATGTGGTCAGCGTACACATGCCGCCACTGCGTGATCGGCGTGAAGATATACCCCTGCTTGCGGCCCACTTCATCAATAAATACAATCTAGAGTGTAACAAGAGGTTTGACCGCGTGGAAGAGAAGGCTATGGAGACAATGATGGGTTACCACTGGCCCGGCAACGTGCGTGAGCTGGAAAATGTCATTGAGCGGGCAATTGTGATTGATCAGGGGCCTGAAGTGAAGGTGAAGCACTTGCCTTTCTGCAGTGTTGACATGCCAGCAGTTGACGAACCCCAAGTCCTTGAGGAAGTAGAAAAACTTCATATTCAAAAGATGCTTGAGCGCCATGGCTGGAACATCGCCAGGACAGCGCGTCTTTTGAATATTGACCGCACTACCCTGCACAAGAAAATCAAGAAGTTCGCCCTGAAAAGACAGTGATCCATCATGATCAGCCCTTCCAGATACATTGATGTGGTGCCTATGGGTGATGTGGGCGAACAGGACTTACAAGACCTTGCGGTTAGCATAAAAGAGCAGTTCGGTTTACGGGTGAAGGTTTCCCGTAACCAGGGTTTTCCTCACTACGCATTCGATCCTGCACGGAGGCAATATAATTCCAACCTCATCCTTAAGAAGCTCGTTGATAACGCCTTGCCAGCAGCCTTGAAGGTTCTGGGCGTAAGCAGTGTTGATCTATTCAATCCGATTTTTTCCTTTGTGGTCGGAGAGGCCCAGTTTGGGGGTAGATGTGCAGTGATCTCCACCTATCGCCTGCGCGGCAAGCCGAGCAACCAGTCGAGGCTTGGCTGTAATACGCTCGCCATTCGCATGGAGAAGGAGGCCATTCATGAGTTGGGCCACACCTTTGGATTGCGGCACTGCGCAGATCCCAGTTGCGTCATGCACTACTCCGTGGGGACAGAACTCACGGACTGCAAGTTTGCCTTTTTCTGTCCAGCCTGCCGTGACGTAATGCTCTGGCATCTTGGCACAGACCTTTTTCTCAAGGGTTAGGGCCCCATGGCGTGGCAAACGACATGGCAGCCATTCGGCATGTGGCAGAACGCAACACCATGTTGTAATATCCAGCACACCACAAATACCATTTAATATCAAGCGGTTACCATCTCCCATCCTTTTCTTGCTGTGGCTTTATCCCACATGTTGACCGTGGCATTTTCCAGCCAAATCGTCTTTGAAAAAATATTATCCTTAATTTTCAATGAGTTATCGCGACGATCAGAACCTGGCACGCCAGTTGCTAGTATGGTGGGTAACACAACAGGCACAGGCGTTCAATAAGAACTGGCTATGCCATATACCTTGAAAGGAGGAATTTATCATGGGAGAGAAAATGAAAAAAGACAAGGTTTCCGGGCTAAAGACGGTCCCCGAGGGGGGGGAGAAGTGCATTTGGATGGAAGCAGGAGTGATCGACTACAAGTTGTGCAACAACCACAACGACTGTCATTCATGCTCCTTTGACAAGGCCATGAGGGCCACGGCCGACAAGAATGCGCAGGCGCGTCTTCAGGGACTGGAGCCCAAAGGCAAGAAGGCCCAGATTGTACCGTGGCAGGAGAAAATGCAAAAGCGCACGTATCTGCAGCGCAAATGCCGGCACTACCTCACAGGCAGGGCGCCGTTCCGGCTCTGTCCCTACGATTTCGAGTGCCACAAGTGTCAGTTTGACCAGATGCTCGAAGATAGCTGGGAAATCCAGCTTCCCTATCGGCTGACTGACATCCCCCTGGTCGACGGTTACGCACTTCCCGAAGGACATTTTTTCCACCTGGGACATGCATGGGCCCGGGTTGAGCGCGGCGGTCGTATCCGCATCGGACTGGACGACTTCAGCATGAAGGTCTTTGGCCCTGCGGACAAGTTGGACCTGCCTCTTAGCGGCGAGGAGGTAAAGTTCAGCGAAACTGGTCTTGTCTTCAAGAGAAATGGCAACGAGGCCGAGGTGCTTGCTCCGGTCTCGGGGGTGGTTGAGGCAGTCAACTATCAGGCCACAAAAGAGCCTGGAGTGGTGAAGGAGGAGCCTTACAATGACGGCTGGCTGATGGTTCTCGACGCCTCGGAGATGAAAAAGAACCTGAAGGATCTCCTTTACGGTGAACAAAGCACTGAATGGATCACGGCAGAGCACCAGAAGCTATCAGAGATGGTCAGTGAAGTGGGGATGACCTACGCTGACGGTGGTCCCATTATCGACGTTGTTGGCAGTATTCCTGATCTGTCGTGGACGAGGCTGACCCGGGAATTCCTTCGGACCTAAATCGGCCCTGCCACCTGGCAGACAAACGCGACTTTCGAGCATCCCCCACCCAAACAGTCCCGCCACTTCAAGGGGCGGGCAGGGTGGGGGACGACTTTTTCTTTCTTGCTTCTAGCAGGTCCTGCTATCGCAGGGCGCCTTGCCAGTCTGCGTCTTGCCAATTCGCCACTGCGGCCATTTCGTAGAGGAACCGCGCTGCCTTTTCATCACGATGCTCAAAGGCCTGATCCCGAATAAAGGAGTACATTTCGAGACTAATCTCGTCCTGACTCCCAGTCCCGGCGCTCAGTTTTTCAAAAATGCAGTGTGCCAGATACGATTCGAAATCACTGACCGTAGACTCGTTTTGACACCGCTCGAAGAAAGCTTTAAACTCCATGGGACCTCCTTGCCCTCGTTTCGGTCACGTCTCTTGACAATACAATCGCCTTAACCTCGCCATCCACGTCAGTGAACGGTGAAAAACTCAGTTCATACTCTCTGCCATCAGACAAAGCGAGTTCAATACTCTGCATTTCGCCTGACTCGATCATTGCATGTAAACCACAATGCTCACAAGGCTCTCTTAACTGCGAATAAGTGGTGTAACATTTCTTGCCCACCACGTTGCCAAATTTCCTCTTAAGGACCTCATTTTGGTACTCAATAGTGAAACCCTGGTTGACAACACGTACTCCAACACCGAGGGCGGAAAGAATTCCTTGATACTTGTCACGTTCGGAGCGCAGCACCTCTTCGGCCTCTTTTCTCCATGATATATCAGATATGGTATAGATGGTTCTGATCATTGGACGGGATGGATCAGGACAGTTTATCTTGATGTGGCCACAGAAGACGGAACCATCTTTTCGCCTGAGATCTGCATCGGCTCCGGCGGGTCGGTTTTCCCTTGCCTGACTGTAGACTACCTGACCAACCCGCTCAAATTCTTCTTCCGAAGCATAGATTATCCTGGCGCTCTTGCCCCTGTAATCCTCTTCAGATTCAAAGCCAAACATGTCACGCAAGGCTTCATTTCCCCAAATCAAAACCCTGTTTTCAGCAACGCCGATTGCAATGGGGGAGTTGAACAGGATGCTGTTCAGTACTATCTTGCTTTCCAGCAATGCCTCCGCGGCCTGCCGGCGCTCGGCAATTCTTTCCTCCTCAATCCGAAAGATATCCCAGAAGAGACGGGCAGCGACATTATCCATCAATCTAACGTGGTCTGGTTTGGTTTGTAAGATCTCCTGGGCTACCTCTTTACGACCAGTTAGCTCGATAATCATTTCGAGATTTTCAAAATTGTATAGATCTCGGTAGTCTCTTGTTGTGTAGATCCCTATGTCCCGAGCGAATTGGTAGCCCACAGTGTAGGGATTGGTGCAGGCCACCCCGATAAGCTTCATGCGAAGCTGGCTGAGTTTTTCGGCAAATATGATATCCATGATCGCCTTGCACCCGGGGCCGCCACCTATAATAGCTACATTAAGAACGTTGCCGTATTCCATCAGTTGTTCCACGCTTTCTAATCGGTACTTTTATAGATGTAATGGTCCCTACAAGTCAAGGCAAAAGGGAATTACCCATACAGTCAAGTTTTTCTGGAGACATTCCGATATAAAGATGGGCAGACCCCGTAGGTAGCCGCACAATAAACAAATAGTCTAACCCTTCACTGGAATCTGAGAGGAAAGTATGGAGATTGGCAAAGCGAAAGAGCAAGCCGAGGATCTTGTTCTAAGACTGCGTGAACTGGTTGGTTCACTTCGTCAGTTAGCCCCAGCCCCTGAACGGGAAGCTCAGAGGGAACAGCTCAGGGTCATTGACGACTCTATCCAACATCTGGAGAAAAAAGATGTCCCCGTTCCAGAAGAGCTTCGAAGGCTGAAAAGGAAGCTTCAAGGCGAGATACAAGAGGCAGAAAAGCACCAGGTTCTTCTCTATTTCTTGAGAGAACAGCTTTCGCAGGTATTAGCCGAGATCGGTGGAACGGTACGCAAGGCGATACCGAACGGGGCGGCTCAGAAATGATGTTACGATGTCGGGGAGAACAGTTGGGCACGAATCTTGCTGCGGTTAGAAGCAGGGAATCTGAACGGGCTGTCTTGAGCCTGTTTTCAGTTTTTTCTTTGATATGCCGACATGTTGGTTGTGAGGGATATGATGTTCCCGATGCTTTGTTTCCCCGCCACAGGCGGGTGGAGATTACGAGATCTATAAATGTCTGATCAAGAGTACATAAAGTCGTTGATAAAAGAGGCGGAGCTTTATCGAACACAGGGCCTTCTGGGGCAATCCAAAGATACATTCACAAAAGTCCTCAGATTCATTAAGAAGGACCAACAGTTTCGCAATCACAAA
Organism: Deltaproteobacteria bacterium; assembly: GCA_016930875.1. Classification (NCBI taxonomy): domain Bacteria; kingdom Pseudomonadati; phylum Myxococcota; class Myxococcia; species Deltaproteobacteria bacterium. Next base: position 8,187 of record JAFGFW010000148.1, read on the forward strand.
AAGCTGATAAGAACCGTTGTGGACAAGATCAAGGCCATCGAAAAAGAGCTGGCTGCGATTCATGAGGAAGCTGTGGTCCCTGAACTGTCTCAAGATGTGCAGGATTTGGTCAAGAACCTGTTTTCGTTTTCGAAGAACAAAGATATTGCCGAGGTTGAGGGCGCTGTGGCTCTGGCTAAGTTCGGTCAGTATGAGACTGCCTTGACGGAATTTCACAGACTGCTGAAAGAAGGCAAAGTGCCTCTTGTGGCGGCCAAGAACATTATCAGATGTCACCTTGCCCTTTCTTCGCCGAATGAGGCGATCGATCAATTCGAACAATGGGTGTCTGTTGATCTGTTGTCGAAAGGGCAACTGAACAACATACGAGCCTTCCTTGAGAGCGTTCTGGAAAAGAAGGGCATTAAGGCCCAACTCCCTGTGGTTGAGGCCCCATCTGAAACGGGCGAAACAGAGGAAAAAGAAGGGGACGTCCTGGACATTTCTTCAGTAGGGGTTAGATTAAAAAGCGGTTCTCGCAAGGGTAGCATCGCGGAGTTCGATGTTACCTTTCAGTCTGGCAATGTTATTAGCATAGTGATTTCCAGCAAAGAAAGGGAGTTGGTAGATAGCCTCGAACTTGGGATCAAGTTGGCGGACATGCAGTTTTATTCTCCAATAGCCATATTCAGGGGTTGCGGCATTGTTTCCAGAAAGACGAAGATAAAGTCTGGCCCGAAGAAAGGGGATTACATGCTGGACATTATGGTGGAGAGTGGGTAGCCATGGGGGGCGAAAAGGCAAAGGTTTGTAAAGGGGTTTAGCTAGGTCTTATGGCAATTTTTAATGCAAAGAACAGGGTTATTGAGTGCAAGCTCGTCTATTATGGCCCGGGACGAGGTGGGAAGACCACCAATCTGGAATACGTTTTCAGGGCGTTTAAGAAACAGACGGCCGGAGAAATGGTCTCTATTAACACAAAGGGTGATCGGACCTTGTTTTTTGATTTTCTTCCCATGGGTTTGGGAAAAATCAGAGGTTGCGATATCAAGGTGCAGCTTTACACTGTACCCGGACAGGTAAAATATGGATCAACCAGGAAGATGGTCCTAAAGGGTGTTGATGCTGTGGTCTTTGTTGCGGATTCCCTTGAAATTCGCCGGAAAGCTAATATGTTATCTTTGAAGGACCTTCAGAAGAATCTGGCAGAACAGAACATGAGTATATTCAATATTCCGCTGGTTCTTCAATACAACAAGCGAGACCTTGCCAAAGAGGACATGCCCATAGTGCCTGTTGAGGTCATGGAGCGCGACCTGAACAGCAAGCTTAAGGTTCCGTCTTTTCCTGCAAGCGCCTTAACCGGAGAAGGTGTCGGGGATACTCTGAAAGAATGTCTGAAGTCAACCTTGCACCACTTGCAGAAAGAGCTAAGTTGGGCACGATAACGGTCAGTGATGTTTCGTAAAGCCGTGCTTGCAGGAGACTTGCATTTCATTAGCCTGGCAGACAGTTTTCAAATACTTGGCGGGAACAACAGCACCGGTATTCTGCGCATTACGAGTCAATATGTCCCAACGCCTGGCCTGATATATTTCGTGGATGGCAATCCGGTAAATGCCGCCAATGGTTCATTGCAGGGGACGGATGCCATTTATTCCCTGTTTGGATGGACTGAAGGAGGATTTGAATTTCATGAGGAGGAGGTTCAGGTAGAACATGTTATCACTAGTAGCCGAATGGAGATCGTGCTCGATGCACTGAGGATGTTCGACGACGGCGTGATCAAGAAAGTGGGGCCTCTGTCTTGTGACGATATCGCTGACGTTGTAGGTAGTGGATTCAAGTATGGCAAAGGGGAGGCGATGCCGGTTATCAAAGGACCCCTGGTGGATTACATGTATGTCATTGATGAAGAGGAATTCCGTGACGGAGAGATGATTGTCGCAGAAGGAGGTCACGGCAACTGGGTTTGGGTTATTTTGGAAGGAAAGGCGAAAATAACCAGGGAAACCTCGAATGGTCCCATGACTATAGCCAGACTCGGAGAGGGGTGTTTCATAGGATCTCTCGCCTCTTTCCTACAGCGAGATTATGTCCGAAATGCTACGGTAACAGCGATGGGTGACATTCAGTTGGGCGTGTTGGATACTCAGCGTCTTTATCAAGAGTACGCATCTCTATCATTCGATTTCAGGAGCTTGCTTTCCAGCCTTGATGGTAGGCTGACAAAGATCACGGACATGGCTGCAGACCTGTTTGTGAAAAGGGATACGACCGATCGGTTAATCAAGGACGAAAAGCCGATCATAGAAGAAGGCACACAAAAGGGAGACATGTTCACCATAAGGTGGGGAGAAGCTTACGTGGCCCGGAAGACTCCGAATGGATATTTGCCGCTATTAACTCTCAAGGAAGGGGATGTTTTTGGATATGTGCCGTTCATGGATGTGGGTCACGAACCTCGCCGCGCCTCGGTGGTTGCATCAAAGGACTTGGACGTAGGCACACTGGATGCGGAAAGCCTCCAGAGAGAATATGTTGAACTTTCAGGAACATTCAGAAGCCTGGTCGTAAATGTTTGCACCAGTGTCGCTCTTACAACCAGGATGGTATGTTATTGACATGAGGCATCATGCGGTAGAGTTCAAGAAACATATTTTGGGGTCATGATCATCGTTATTTGTTACACGTTAAAGCGCTTTTTCTTGCCTCTAACCTCTAACCTCCAAGCTGTAATCCTGTAAGCTTATTGAAGTTCATGTGAGGGGTGGTTTCCTCCACCCCCTTTCCTGTTGACAACCATGCGATTTGCCGTGTTATTATCAAGACCAGAGATAAACGGGTATGACCGAAAAATTGGAGGCATGCTATGGCTAGCGAAGACAGCATTGGCATTGGTAGCGTTCTTGGTGGGTTTAAGATAGAAAAAGAGCTGGGAAGAGGCGGCATGGGAGTAGTATACAAGGGCCATGAGCTTTCGCTTAACAGGAAAGTAGCCGTAAAGGTCTTGTCGCAAAGGCTCTGTTCCGACAAAGAATTTGTTGAACGATTCAAAAGAGAGGCCCGGGTCATTGCTGCATTGAGTCATCCCAATATTGTGAGTATTCTTTCCTATGGGGAAGAGCAGGGTCGCTATTACTTTGCCATGGAGTACATATCCGGCAAAGATCTGGGGCAGATTCTGAAAGAAAAGGGATCCATTCCCCTACAAGAGGCCCTTTCCATAACGGCGCAGGTGGCCAGCGCCCTGGCTGAAGCGGGCCCCAGGGGGGTGGTCCACAGGGACCTGAAGCCTTCCAACATCATGATCGATAGCATGGGGAGAGCAAAAGTCACGGATTTTGGTGTGGCGCACTTTCAGGATTCGGGCGCCAAGTTGACGCAGACTGGTTTGTTCCTGGGGACTCCGGAGTATGCTTCCCCTGAACAGGCCACGGGGCGCCCCTTGGACGTGAGAAGTGATATTTATGCCTTAGGCGCGGTCTTGTACAGAATGTTGTCTGGAAAAGCTCCCATAACTGGTGAGTCTCCACTGGCTGTGGTTACGAAGATCGCCACCGAACCTGTCACACCCATCAGGCAACTCAATACGGCTTTGCCAAAGTCCGTATGCGACCTTATAGACAAAATGATGGCCAAAGAGCCGGACGAGAGATTCCAAACGCCGGGAGAACTCACGGCGGCCATAGATCGTTGTGTCGATAGCTCAGGTATTGATGCCCCCTTGGCAAAGAGCAAGGTAGCTGATGTGGGAACAGCGCCTCCGCCGCCACCAAAACAGAAATCCCGAGCGAAGTTATGGGGAGGCATTGCAGGAGTGGCCTTAGCTGTTTTGCTTATTGTGTGGCTTGTTGAAGGTGGCTTTCATAAGGAAGAGTCACTCATTGAGAAAGAAAAAAAGGAGGCCGCAACCGAGCTGACGGCTGCAAGGGCTGTGTCTGAAAAGGCGGAGCACGTTCCTTCTTCTTCTGCGCCGGCAGTTAAAGATATCACAGAAGAAAAGCCTGCTGTCACAGAGAAGCGTGAAGGCAAATCTGCCGCATTGGGAAAGACCGCTCCATTGCCTAAGATTCCCACGGTGCTCATGGTGGTTTCAGGCGATGAAGCCATGGTGCCGCTTGTTCGTACGCATCTTGAATCGATTATTCGTGGAAGCGGTTTAAGGGTCGCCTCCATTTCCGAAATACCTGTGCTTATGGAGAAGATGCAGTTTGGAGAGACCCCCATTACTTGGTACGGTGTCCAACAGTTTGTCCCAAAGGGGAGAGCCCACATCCTTTTGCTGGCCCAAGTCCAGAAAACCGGATCCATGAATCTCAGATACTACGGACAGATGCAGGAAATGACCACAGCCACTTTTTCTGCTCGGGCGGTGGACATGTCCACAGGAACGTCGGTCGCCACGCCGGCTAGCGGTTCCATCAAATTTACCCTGTTGAATATGGAGGAAAACTTCAGGAAAAGCATCACATCTGCAACCAGTGGTATGGGCGCGGAGATAAGGGGATATTGGGAAAAGAGAGTTGGGGATGCCAAAAAAACCGGTTAGGGTTCGTCACGAAATAAGTGTCTCAAGATTGCGAAGGATTTTGGGTTGTATTCAA
>JAFGFW010000149.1 GCA_016930875.1 Deltaproteobacteria bacterium
AAAACCGATAAAAAGGTTCTTCGTCGTATCAATACCCTCATCAAAGAAACGAAACGAAATCCATTTGAGGGTATCGGAAAACCTGAACCACTTAAACATGCTCTTTCCGGCTACTGGTCCCGACGAATCACTGATGAACACAGGTTCGTTTATAAAGTATCTGAAAATGCGATTCATATCGCCCAGTTGCGCTACCACTACTGATCATTTCCTGTAGCCCCAATGCCGAGCTGATCGGCATTCGCGCCGCCGCAGGCGGCGCGAACAACTCCTTATCCCGAAAATTTTCCGCATTTTCCTTTTCTCCAATACCAATATATGGGGGTAAATGCGGAATTCGTGAGTTCAGAGCTTGCTCACATCATGACTTGAAATGCTCATGAGCCATAAGAGGGTGTCTTTGCCTGCTTGACCTGTGGATCTAATTTTTCAAGGCGAAGCCCCTCGTAAGGTGGCCAAAAGTTACAAATAACTATTTATTTTCTCATTATGGATGCGTGGCGCATATAGCTGACAAAGTATTTCGGATTAGGACTCCATGTCATCCACTCCGGGGGGATTCACCCAGGGAATGCGAAATTATGTATCCGAATTTATACCATCGTATTGACCCTTTCTGTAATACTGATATATGAACAAAAAGCAGAATGATGGAAGGGTACACTTGAGGGCTTCAAGAAGCTTCTGAAAGACGCATGAAGGATCCGTTTTTAGAAAGACAAAAGGCCCATTCAGAGAATAAGCTCAAAGATAAGGCCTGTAATTTTACAAGCAGGTATTTTGCTGTTTACGATTTGCAGTGCCTGGCCGAATCCAATCCTGAGATTATCGGCCCGGATACCACTCTCATCCTGGAAGAGCTTCTCACAGACCCGGAGTTTTCTCTTCAAAGACGAGGGTTCTTCCTGTTCAAGCTGGCCGCGGACACACTGGCCTGTATTATCACTAATTCCCAAGAAAGAACCATGGCCGACCAGGCATACTGCGCTCTCAAGAACGTCCTTGCCACAACCACCGGACATGCTCACAGAGTAAGCACTGAAGCCCTGGGTAGCCTCCCCTTTTCAATTCAAGGCCCGGGCCTAAAGGACGTCACCACAAACAATGTGCCTCGCGTAAGCTGGCAGCAGATATTGGATGAAAAGGGCCTCAGAATATCCTATCCCGGCGCTTTTTTCGGAAGAAGTCTCGTTGCTCCACTCGATCAAGCAGATGAATTACTGGTCTTGAAACTGGCCCGGCCTAACGATTCTCCTCACTCCCTCACCCGAGAAACGCTTTGGATGGAACATCTTCGTCAAGGAGTCTATTCTTTCCCTTTGAGGTTCAATATCCCTTTGCCCATGAAGATAGAGAATAGCTATGTATTCAGCTTAAAGAATATGCCTGTAGAGTTGCCCGGCACACTGGATCTTCATCCAAAACGTTATGCAATAGGTTTTATTGCTGACAGGGATTATTTCACCTATGCCAACGATTACATGAAAAATAGACCGCCGGCCAGCGAGGGATTCAAAGATATTGTCTTCAGAAATGCCCGGTTGCTGGGAAGACTGACCTCTTTGGGCATTGTCCATTCCGCCCCCATCCCGCTCTTTCATAACCGGGTTCAAAGGGGCAGAAGAAGAGATCATGGCCTTTACGAATGGTTCCGAGCAGGCAGGCTTGACAGGTGGCTCGATTCCTGCTCCTATCCCAATCTTGGTCTTACGGGCATCAGGGACTTCGAACACTTCATTGCCTTCAAAGGCCCGAACCGGCATCTTTACCGCCATATTGGCAGCCATATCTTGAGCCTGTTACTGGTTGCAGGCAGCTATTTTCGCAACAAGAATAGAGCCAGAATAGGATTTGACAAGCACGGAAAGCCAGTGGATGCCCGCGACCTTTTTGACAAACCAGTCCTTAAGAAGATCATACAAGGCATTTTTCTCAATTACTACCATGGCTTTGTAGAAACAGAATTCACGGGAGACCTACCTTTCAATGTCGATGAACTTACTTGCCGGATGATCGACGAAATGGGTGTAGATCGTCATATGGAAGAGATGCTAAGAGTTGCAGACCAAAAGGAAATGACCAAAGAAGAATTCAGGTCTTTCTTGAGAGAGAGGGGATATTGTGACGATGAGATAGACAAACTTCAGAAAGGAATCAAAGACATTGTTCTTCACACCGGTCCACATCTGGGTGGATTCAACGAAAGCATATCTCTACCGGAACTCATCGAGTCAGTAGGCACAATGTCTGCTTTGTGTATTGTTGGCAGATATTGGAGAGAACACTTCTGACATCATATCTTGCCCAGCTCCCTTTCTATCTCATCAAATATGTCTTCCACCTTGTACAAAATTTGATCAACCTTAGCCAAATGCCAGTCGGCAATTTGTTCTTCTATTTCTTCATAATGCCGGTGCAGAGTAATCCTGTGCTGAAGAAGGATTTCTCTGAAAGGTGGGTCCCCTTCCAGTTCATAGAGCAGTCTGTCAAGCCTTCCCACAATTTCAAACAGGGAAGGCCCTTTTTCCACCCATGCCTCGTCCAGGAAACTGAGGCGACGGGCAATTTCGGGGTAGGCTTCACCCAGACCTTTCTTGTAATAGGGAAGAATGCTCACTTTCATTTGCATGTATTTACTCATCATGTATCACTCCTATTTACGCACTGGCACTGCCAGGCTCAGGTATCTTCCATTTTCTTCAAACATCACTTTCTTGTCCACCATCATTTTCAAGAAAGGGACGATCTTCTCCTCTCCCGCTTTTGGAAAGCGCGCCGCGATGCTCTTAAGGGAACGATGCCTTTCACAGAAAAGGTAAATCGCCATGGACGTTCCCACAAGACGGTGAGTCAACGGGGCTGCCTGAAAGCGCCTCTCGCGAATGATCAAGAAATCTCTTCCATCGCGAAAACTAAGGATGGGGGAACAGGAAGGGCCTTGGTGGAGTTTGTCATAAACCTTTTTCCAGGCCCTCATTTTTTTCTTCACGGGTTGCCACAATTTTCTTTGATATGAAAGGTCACCCCTGTAGGACTGGATCATAAAACGCATAGACCGGCAAATATCAGGTGTGAACATGAGCGCATAGTAAGGATGATTAAAGGTTGCCTTCAGACCAAAGGAACCGGGATTTTGCCACACCGGACTTCCAAGGCCAAGCCAAAAATGGACAAATCTCAAGGGCCGAAAAGGCACGGCAAATTCAAGCGTACGAAGGGTCTCATCCACATCTTCAGCATCGCTACCCGGAAAACGGAGGATGAGATTTGAGATGTTTGAAATCCCCAACTCTTCACAGTGCTTCATGATTTCCAGGTTCTGGATGGCTGTGGTGCCCTTGTTGAGTTTTCCAAGGAGTCGAGTGCTCAACGCCTCAATCCCGATCTGGACCTTGTGGGTTCCCGCAGCCTTCATGGCATTGAGAACGTCACGTGGCGTGGTCGCCCTGAGCTCTGCAAAAAGGCGGAAGTCCTTTTCCAGCGCAGCAAGTTGGGAAAATATCTCCTTGGACTGGCGCAGCGGAAGAAGGTTATCCATAAAGGCCACAGAAAGGGCCTTGTACTTTGTGGTCAAGTAATCAACCTCAGAGACTATTTGAGACACGCCCTTGGATCTGTACCCATTCCACTGAAGATTCAAGTTACAAAAGGCACACCCCCCCGTACGTTTCGAAGAAGGCTTCGCAGACCGCCACCAGCATCCCCTGGATACTTCAGCAGGAAGGGTCGGGAAAAACCTCTTTTCAGGATCCAGTGTCTTTAAGAGATAAAAGTAGTCGTCATAGTCCGGGGGCGGCAGGTTGTTAAGGTTTTCCAGTTGATAAAAAGTGACAGGGGTATCGGCTTCTCTCTCTTGCCTCGTGACAACACCTGAAATAGGGCGAAAGTCATCATTCCCCAGCGAGTCCCTCACCTGACAGATAAGTGCGCTCAGGGGCAGTTCACCTTCGCCATTTATCGCAAAGTCCACGTCGGGAAAAAACTTAAGGAGTCCAGAAATCATGTCCCCGGCAAATGTGGAACCGCCCACCACAATAGGCAAATGAGGAAACCCCTGTTTGATGCGTTTGATGAAATAAAGCGATGATGTGAGCTGACAGAGACAGATGGAAAAACCCGCAAGCCCACATCTCGCCCAGTCCACCGCACGGATAAGCCCATCAGACTCATCCTTGATCTCAGAGGTCAGGGCATCGAAATCAACGTTGCGAAGCTCTGCCTGGCCCTTTGCCTCGCCGTAAAAAATCTTTTTGATCTCTTTCTTACGTTCAGGAAATAACAGGGCGCCGTACACGGACTCTGCCAGCCAGGTCCTTTCCGAGATCGCCTGGTAGAGCTTGTACCCGATCCTTTCCGCCACTTTAAGATAAAGATGAAGTGCCTGTATATTCAGATCAGGAAACCGGCCTTTCAAATAGGCCTTCAGCGCACCAAGCTGAATAGAAGGCCGGCTGTAAAGAGGCCATGGCGTTGAAACCAAGACAATACGTTCGAGTTGATCCGCGCGCTCTGTCTTCATCTTAGGCCCATGTCCAGTTCCCGCAAGTCTTTGATCTGGTCTCTAAGCTCTGCTGCCCTTTCAAAGGCCAAAACCTTTGCTGCCCTTTTCATCTCTTCCTCAAGCTCCCGGATGATTTCCTCAAGCTCGTCCCCTGATTTGTATTTGACAGAAGGTTCTGAAACCGCTGGCACGGTCACGTAGTCAGCCTCATAGACGGAGGTGAGGATGCTGGTTATCTCCTTTTGTATGGTCTCTGGAGTGATACCGTGTTTCTTATTATAGGCCGCCTGAAGGCTTCGTCTCCGGTTTGTCTCATCAACGGCCCTCTGTATGGAACGTGTCACACGATCTGCGTAGAGAATCACCGTGCCATAGACGTTTCTTGCAGCCCGACCACAGGTCTGGATCAGAGACCGCTCCGAACGAAGAAACCCCTCTTTGTCAGCATCCAGGATGCCTACGAGGCTGACCTCAGGCAGATCCAGGCCTTCTCTGAGAAGATTGATGCCCACAAGTACGTCAAAGACCCCCAGACGAAGGTCGCGAATAATCTCGGTTCGTTCCATGGTCTTAATATCAGAGTGAAGATAACGGACCCGAATGCCCAAATCCTCGTAATAATCCGTGAGATCCTCTGCCATGCGTTTGGTCAGCGTCGTCACCAGGACCCTTTCGTTCCGTTCTTCCCTAATCCTGATCTCTTCAAGCAAATCGTCCACTTGGCCTTCAGCCGGCCTGATGATAACCTCTGGATCAATAAGTCCAGTCGGACGTATGACCTGCTCCACAACACGACCCTCGCCCTTCTCAATCTCATAGTCTCCAGGAGTGGCCGACACAAAGATAACCTGGGAAATCTTTTGGATGAATTCCTCAAAGTTCAGTGGCCTGTTGTCCAGGGCTGAGGGAAGCCTGAACCCATATTGCACCAAGGTCTCCTTTCGGGATCGATCTCCGTGGTACATGCCTCGAAGTTGAGGCACCCCAATATGGCTCTCGTCAATAAAGAGTAGATAGTCTTTTGGGAAGTAGTCAAGCAGGGTCGGGGGCGGCTCTCCAGGGCTCCTTCCCGTCAGATGTCGCGAGTAGTTCTCAATTCCGTGACAGTAACCGAGTTCCTGCATCATCTCCAGGTCAAAATTGGTGCGCTCCTCGATACGTTGCGTCTCAATCCATTTTTTGGCTGCCCTGAAATGATCAATACGCCCCTTAAGTTCCTCTTTGATGGATTTCACCGCATTCTTCAGAGTTACCCTCGAAGCCACGTAATGACTGGCTGGGAAGATGACTACTTTTTCAATCGACCTCAGGACTTTGCCTAAAAGCGGGTCTATTTCATGGATTTGCTCAAGGGTATCACCGAAAAACTCAATGCGAATGGCCTTTTGATCCTCATAGCTCGGGAAAATCTCCACGCGGTCTCCCCTTACGCGAAAGGTGTCTCGATGGAAATCATAGTCGTTTCGGGTGTACTGCATGGAAACGAGCCTGCTGAGCATCACATCTCGCTCAATGGTAGCCCCAGGCTTGAGTTCAAGGCACATTTCAAGGTAGTCTTCAGGGGCTCCAAGGCCAAAAATGCACGATACGCTGGCTACAACGATCACGTCACGGCGGGCAAGGAGAGACCGGGTGGCCGAGTGCCGTAACCTGTCAATCATCTCATTGATCGAAGCATCTTTTTCAATGTAGGTGTCAACTGCAGGCAGGTACGCCTCAGGCTGGTAATAGTCATAGTAGCTAACAAAAAATTCGACGGCATTTTCAGGAAAGAGCGTATTGAACTCGCCGTAAAGCTGGGCGGCCAGCGTTTTGTTAGGGGCAATGACCAGGGTGGGTTTCTGGACCTGGGCAATCACATGTGCCATGGTAAAGGTTTTGCCAGAACCTGTCACACCCAGGAGCACCTGGTTGCGCCCCCCCTGCGTTACGCCCTTGCTCAGCGCTTCAATGGCCTTGGATTGGTCGCCTTTTGGCGCAAAACTGGAGATCAACCTGAAGGAAGACAATGAACAGCTCCGCTGCGCTCCATCCGCCTGAGGCAGAGGACAACAGCATGTTGGAACGCCGGAAAGTTGGAACGGAAAGAAGCAGTGCGGTTTCCACTATTCTCATACTTCATGATTACATCATGCCAGTATTTCACTTGGCTAAGTCTTGATCTTCCAGATTGTCCTATCCGGCCGATCCTCAAGCACAACGTTCATGGCGGTAAGCTGATCACGAATTTGGTCAGCCCGGGCCCAATTCTTCTGCTGCCTCGCTTCGATCCGCTCAGCGACGAGTCCCTCCACCAAGGTCTCATCAATTGTCTCATCCTCTAAGGCCTTAGCCTTCTTCTGTTCAAAAAAATGAGAAGGCGACTCTGTCCCAATTCCGAGAACTTCTCCCACACGCACCAAATCTGCCCGGACAGACCTAAGCATCGCCTGATCCAGCGCCTCCCCTTTTTCTCCCGTATCATCCATAACCCGGTTCAGCCGTCGCACTGTGTCAAACACAAGTCCAATGGCCCTGGCTGTGTTAAAATCATCATCCATGGCCTCGCAACACCGTACCCAAAGGTCCCCTGGTTCTTCTTCATCAAGGTCAGGCGCATCCATCCCTATGGATTGGGCCATCCTCCCTAACAAGGCATATATCTTCTCAAGGCCGGTTTCAGCCTCTGTCATGGCCTTTTTTGTGAAATCGACCGGGCTTCGATAATGACTGGAAAGGAGAAACAGGCGAACCATCTCAGGGTGATACTGTTTCAGAATGTCCTTGATCATCAAGAAATTCCCAAGCGATTTGGACATCTTCTCCTGATCAATCCGGACAAAACCGTTGTGTATCCAGAAATTCACAAAGGTCCCTCCAAAGGCTCCTTCAGATTGGGCAATCTCGTTTTCGTGATGTGGAAACACCAAGTCCTTGCCCCCACCGTGGATATCAAAGGGCTGCCCCAGAAAGTGTTTGCTCATGGCCGAGCATTCTATGTGCCAGCCCGGACGACCTTTTCCCCAGGGGCTGTTCCACACGGGCTCACCTGGTTTGGCCCCCTTCCAAAGGGCAAAATCGAACGGATTCCGCTTGTTCTCGTCGACCTCCACTCTGGCCCCCGCCTGCATATCCGCTAACCTGCGACCCGAAAGCTTGCCGTAACCCTTGAAACGTTCCACCGCGTAAAAGACGTCGCCTCCAGCCTCATAGGCTAGTCCTTGCTCAAAAAGGCGCTGGATCACACTGATGATCTCGGGAATATGCTCTGTGGCTCTCGGCTCCTCAGTTGCCCGCTCCACCCTGAGGGCATCCATGTCTTCATAGAATTCATGAATATACTTTTCTGACAGTTCGTTGGTCGAAATGCCCAGTTCGTTGGCCCGGTTAATAATCTTGTCATCAATGTCAGTGAAATTTCGCACATAACTAATGTCATAGCCTGTGGCCTTGAGATAGCGGACAATCACATCGAACACGACCACAGAACGGGCGTGGCCAATATGACTTGCATCGTAAACCGTGGGCCCACACACATAGATCTTGACCTTGCCAGGCTCTATGGGTTCAAAGATCTCCTTTTTTCTGGTCAAGGTGTTGTAGATTTTCAGCATAGCCAACTGTCTGTTGAACCCGTTTCTAATTCCTCAATCCCTGAATTCCCAAATTCCTCAATTATTTGTGAGCAGGGACTAAGGGCTCGTCACTCAATAACTGTCACATCTTGCTCGTCTTTTGGGCCGTCTTCTGCGTTGCTCGGTTGGTCACATACCTCGGTATGCTCCCGCCCGAGTGC
>JAFGFW010000150.1 GCA_016930875.1 Deltaproteobacteria bacterium
TGAACGGTTAACTTAATTCCAATGAAATCTTGTACTTCCGAACCTTTCTATAAAGGGTATCTCTTGATATTCCAAGGAGCTTGGAAGCCTGTGCCTTATTCCAACCAGTTCGTTCCAAAGCATCTATGATATGCCTCTTTTCTATATCCTCTGCAGAGGGAAAAGATCTCGAGGGTTGTCTTTCAATCCTTTGTATTTCTTCCGACGCTGCCGCCAGATCCTTGGGATAGATGGTCTTACCTTGAACATGCACTGAAACACCCAGAAAAAGATTCCTCAGCTCCCGGATATTTCCTGGCCAGTCATATTCCATCAGCATTTTTATTGCGTTATCGGAAATGCGTGGCGTTTTCCAATCGTATTTATCTGAAAAACTGGACAGAAAAAAATCGATTAAAGGTTGAATATCTTCCTTTCTCTCTCTGAGTGGGGGAACTTTGAGCTTTATGCAAGCTAATCTGTGATAGAAGTCTGCCCTGAAGGTTTTTTCTTCCATCATGATTCTCAAATCCTGATTCGTGGCAGCTATTACCCTGACGTCAAGTTCTCTGACCTTCGTATCTCCCAGCCGCGTGACCATTTTGTCCTCTATGAACCTAAGGAGCTTCGGCTGAAGCGACAGGCTCATGTCTCCGATCTCATCAAGAAAAATCGTCCCGCCATTTGCCAGCTCTAACTTTCCGGGCTTATCGGCGGCATTGTGAAAAGCGCCTTTAACAGATCCAAACAACTCACTCTCAAAAATACCTTCGGGGATGGAAGAACAATTCAGAGGCACAAAGTCACCAGTTCCTTTGGAAAAATTATGGAGAGCATGAGCGACATGTTCCTTTCCGGTACCTGCCTCTCCTATGATGAGAACAGGAACATTGATTCTGGCAACGGCCAGGAGGTCATTATAAAGGGCGACCATCTTTTCGCTCTCAACAACTGTGCCTTCTTCAAGCAAACGGCTTTTCAAAGCCGTCTTTTCATCTGGTTCCTTACTCAAAGGGACTAACGTTTCAACACCTTGATCATCCTTATCCCAGACCGAAATCTCTTGCTCACCAAGGCCTTTTTCATCAATACTTTCTGCTTTGGAATCTTCAACAAAAGCAAAAAGATAATCAATAATCCGAAAAGCGATGCCATGGGAAAGAGGGCATTTCTCTATTTTTTCGTTATCCACGAAAGTCCCATTTCTGCTTCGATCAAAAAGAATGTACCTGCCTTGTTCCTGTTCAATGTATGCATGATAACGGGAGATTTCCAAATTATTCAGAACAATACTGTTATTCCTTGCTCTTCCGATCGTCACAGCGCTGGAAAATCGAAACACCTTATAGTCCTTTGAATCTTTGCACATGACAAGATATGGCATGTCTATGATCCTTCTACCCCTTTACGGTTTCCATTTTGCCGAAAGGACTCCGCTATGTTGAAAACCAGCTCTTGGACTCTCTATGGTTAATCGTCGCGCTTCCTGACTGGGAAAAAAGGCAATTCATACACCAGGTTATTGAAAACTTACGATCTTATCCACTAAAAATATATTAGTATAACACGTTCCTCGCGTCAAAAGCTTGCCCTTTTTCATGGAAGTATTCTCCACACCTGGACACACAGAACCTGAAAATGCAACTATCCTTATCAATTGACACTTCATGCAAGATCTGATAAATATTTTATTTAACATTCAGGTTTCTGAGATCTGAGTGTCCAAGTGCGCTAGGAGTCTAGCGCACAAGGTCGGATATTGACACACTAAAAACCAGTGGAGGTGCCAATGTTAGTAAAAGGCTGGATGACCAGTGACGTCATTACTGTGACTGAGGACACGGCCATGATGAAGGCTTCCATCATGATGAAGGACAACAACATCCGCTCTTTGCCCGTTGTAGATAAGAAGGGCAAGTTAGTAGGGATAGTTACCGACAGAGACCTGAGAGACGCCTCACCTTCCAAGGCAACATCCCTGGATGTTCATGAACTAAACTATCTCATTTCTACCATCAAGATCAAGGATCTTATGACCAGAAATCTTGTGTTTGTCAGACCCGATGAGACAGTGGAATTTGCTGCCATTTTGATGCTGGAAAACAAGATCTCATCGCTCCCGGTCATCAACAACAAGGACTGCCTGATCGGCATTATCACACAGACTGACATTTTCAAGGTCTTGATCAATATCACGGGGGTTTATACTGGCGGCGTGCAGCTTGCTTTCAGCCTGGAGGATCGTCCAGGCGCCATTAGAGAAGTGGCCGATGTGATCCGCTCCCACGGTGCGCGTATTGTGAGCATCCTTTCCACACGCGAAACCGCTGAAGAGGGTCGTCATAATATTTACATACGCACAAATCCCCTGCCAGCAGACAAAACCACGAAGATGCTCAAAGAACTGGAAGAGAAGTTCGTCGTTTGTTACACAGTGCGTGACCTGCTCGAGGACGTCGAAAAGCGGCGCATTCGCATACCCTACTAGTAGAACGTTTCACAAAAACCTTTTCAATTTGTCATTTCGAGCCTCCGGCTTGGAGGGGCCTACGCCCCGGAGGGCGAAGCGATAAATCTTGTTCCATCTCATTAACGTAGAAAGATTTGTCCCTACGGTTGAAATGACAGTCTTTTAGAAAAACGTTTTACTGGCGATTTGCGGTTTCAACTTGAAGCACTCCCGATGAATAATCCACTTGGCCTCCTCGCAAATCCTTCCAACTAATATGAGGCAAGCTCACCAATATTTAGACACCAAGAAGTTATGCAATATTTGACACTGTTGACGCATACGGTTGACGTCCTGCTCAACCAATGGCAAATTTATGAAGTATGCCAAGTTGTGTCTGCGTTGTAATGGATCCATGCCAACCTCGTGTCATCTCTTCATTTTTTTGAGACGCATCTCGGAGGGACGGAATGATCAATGATTCCTTCAAGAATCAGTGCATTTTCCATATCCTCGATGCATTGCGCCAAGGGCTTTCCCTCTTTTCCACCAAGCCGCATAGCCATCACCTATGCGATAACGCCCGATGATCCTCTGCACATTTGTGATCCGCAAGACCTTCTTCGCGGACATGAGCCCAAGTTCAAAGAGATCTACCTTGATTCTAACGACTGGCAAACACATGCTATGAGCACCAAGGGTATGAAATTCATTGGAGAGGTCCACCCAGAAAAGAACCTTCAACTCGCAGGACTCATTTCTTACGGAGGAAAATCTAACACCATTTTTTACCGGATGTGGTTTTCGGAGCATCATCCTGACATATGTTCCATTGGCCCCACCGAACGGTGACTCGAACACGCGGTCTGGCTCCTTTCGCAGGACTTTGTCAGTGAAAACATACTGTGCTTACGCACCTCGGGATACGTGCTTCAGGAATACGCAACCCACGCAGTGCGCGACTATATTGTTGATGAACGGGTTGCCATGCTCGGATGGGATAACCAACTCCGGGTTTATCCTGTTCTTGATGCCGTCCTTGGTATTTCCAAAACCCTCGAAGAGGGAACGTGGCCTCGAGGCGACATGGTCTTCGTTGAACCGGGCGCGCTTCACGAAATAGAATTTATCGCCCGCTTCCTGTATCTGGAACGCCCACGTCTGAAGAATTTTAAGCATATAAGAAAGCTCCTTCTGGCAGTGGAAAATTCGAATCGCAAACTGGTTTCCGATGGAAAAGATGTCGTCGGTGTCGCAACAGGTCACATGCCAAAAGCTAGCATAATCGCAGAGTTCATAAGCGGGCACGGTTTTTTGAGATTAGAAAAAAATCCCATATGCAGCTTTTCAAACGGGAATTTTCATTCGAGACGGTATAGATCTGACGGTCCGGTCCGAATGGAAACCGCTCTCGGGATCTGCCTTCTCTCCGCAAACGCTGGAAGAGTGGCTCAAAGGGTGAGTGCAGAGAGATGTGAACAATCTACCGAAAACAAGTTGGCGTGGAGATCAGTAAAACGAAATCATTTCTTGACGGCTTTGTGTAAAGTCTCAATAACTTGTCATTTCGAGCGCAGCGAGAAATCTTCAATGTGTAACACATTGAGAAGACAAGATTTCTCGCTGCGCTCGAAATGACATATTCGCTAAATCCGACTTCCAACGAACTCTGTTCAAGTTCGTTGTCGATAGGACGCCGCGAAGCGGCATAAACTGGCTTTTAACGAAACCGTCATTTCTTGGTTCAAAAAAAGATGAATTGAGAGTACAGTTGTATCAAAAAGGCTAGCAGAACCTTTTTGGCAAGGAGGCTCAATATGGGAAAGAAGATATTGGTTGCTGTGGATGATTCACTACCGTCCGCACGGGCAGTTAAGTATGCGGCTAGAATGTCTTCAGTTGTTAGGGAGATGACCTACACCCTGTTTTATGTGGAGGGCGTGATCCCTGAAACCCTGGTTGAAGAGGCCAACACAGATCCTAAGGCCAAAGCTGATGTTGACAGGCTCGATCGTCTCAACGCCGAATCAGCTAAGCGCATTCTCGACAACCACAAGGAGTTGATGTGCCGTGAGGGTGTGCCTGAAAACCACATCGAAACAGTTGCCCAACGCGAACAGGTGGGTACGGCCAAGGATATCCTGAATCTGGCCCAGCAAGGCCTTTACAATGCTATCCTCATGGGACATGGGGACATCATGCGGAGCAGGGATTTTTTCATGGGAACGACAGCCGCCAAGGTTCTGGAACATTCCCTGGAAGTTCCGGTCTGGGTTGTGGACGAAGAAACGACTTCCATGAAGGTAATGGTCGCCATAGATGGGTCTGACAATTCTCTCCGGGCTGTGGATCACATCATCTCCATGGTAGGAAATAACCCGTCGGTCAAGCTCACGCTGTTCCATGTGCGTCCACATCTGCGACATTACTATTCCATCGCCTTTGAAGAAAAAGAGCCGGCCCTCCAGGATGCCCTTCACCGCGGAGACAAAAGGCGCATTGAATGCTTTCATGAGGAAGCCTTTAAAAGATTAACAACAGGAGGACTACAAGAGAGTCAAATCGAGATAAGGACCAATACCCGTGCCTACCATATTTCCACAGCCATCCTTGACGAGGCCAGAAGCGGACTCTACGGCACGGTAGTCATTGGCAGGCGTGGAGAAAGGCAAGCCTTTTTCATGGGCAGCGTTGCCATGCGGTTGGTTCAGAAGATCTCCGGCATCGCCCTCTGGGTCGTGCCTTAAGTACACAAGGTAGTGTGCGGCCGATGGCTGTTTTGACGATTATTTGTACAAGTCCTTGAAAATGCCAAGATATTAGAGGTTGTGCCTGATCGTATGCCCACCAAAGAACGGGATATAATCCTGGACTCAATCACCGAAGGTGTCTTTACGGTGGATCGGAATTGGTGTATCACGTCTTTCAACCGCGCGGCTGAGACGATTACCGGTATCCCTCGCGATACGGCGATAGGTCAACCCTGCAAGGACATACTTAGAGCGAATATCTGCGAAGGCAACTGTGCACTCCGAGAGACTATTAACACCGGAAAACCGATTGTGGGAAAGGCGGCAGTCATTCTGGACAGAGACGGTAATCGTCGTCCAATCGGTATCTCCACGGCTGTGCTAAAGAATCGGCGGGACGAGATCATCGGGGGTGTGGAGACCTTTCGTGATCTCACGATGATAGAGCAGCTTCGAAAAGAAATCCAACGTGACTATCGCTTTGAGGATATCCTCAGTCGCAGCCACCGCATGCGTGAGATCTTCGATGTGCTTCCCCAGATCGCTGAGAGTGGGAGCACCGTTTTGCTCGAGGGTGAAAGCGGCACGGGCAAAGAACTTGTTGCCCGGGCCATTCACAACCTGAGTCCTCGCAGAAGAAAAGCTTTCGTAGCCATTAACTGCGGGGCGCTTCCGGATACCCTCTTAGAATCGGAGCTCTTTGGTTACAAAGCCGGGGCTTTTACGGATGCAAGAAAGGACAAACCGGGCCGTATTACCATCGCTGAAGGTGGAACCCTTTTGCTTGACGAGATCGGCGATATCTCACCCGCCTTGCAGGTCCGTCTGTTGCGCTTTCTGGAAGAACGGGTCTACGATCCCTTAGGCTCGGTCAAATCGCTCAAGGCAGATGTGCGGGTCATAGCCGCAACGAACAAGAACCTGTCAGATCTGGTGGCGAAGGACAGATTTCGGCAGGACCTTTTCTACCGAGTCAATATAGTGCGAATTGAGCTTCCCCCACTCTGGGAGCGCACGGAGGACATTCCACTTCTTGTTGACCACTTCATTACAAGCCTGAACAGCATACAAGACAAGAAGGTGGTAGGTATCACTGACGAAGCAGTGACTTGCTTGATGTCTTACAGCTATCCGGGTAATGTGCGCGAGTTGAAGAATATTATTGAGCGGGCCTTCGTACTCTGCCGTTCGGGGGAGATTGAACGAAGGCATCTCCCCGAGCCGCTATGTTCCGCGGCCTGCATTAACTGCCCGAAACAGACAGAATTCATGTCCCTCAAACACATGGAAGCGGCCTTCCTGATGAACGCTCTCCGGCGTAACAACTGGAACCGCTTGCAGACGGCTACCCAGCTTGGCATCCACAAGACCACACTATTCCGCAAGATCAAGTCCTTGGGTCTACAAGTGCCTCCGTCCGGAAAACATTCCTAATTTCCCCCTTTACCATCTTGCGAAGTGGTTGCAATTATGCTACCTCTCAAGCCGATGCAAGTAGCAGTATTGCTACTACTTGCCCCTTCCCTCTCCCAACGCCTGGCCGGTACCTTCCTGTTTATAAAGACTTTTTGACTCTAAGACGAGATATTATTATTATGGCACGCGTATTGCTGTTAGATAAAATGAAAGCTTAAGGTAAAAAAGGAGAGGCCAAGCGTGAAGGTGGCAATCCCCGCGTGGGCCGGCAAGGTTTCTACTGTCTTTGACTTTGCACACTCCCTGCTTTTGGTGGAGGTGCGCAGTGGCAAGGAGGTTAGTCGAAGCGAAATCGTTCTTGACCAGTACCCGTCCATGTTGCGCGCAGTGATATTGTCACGTTTTGATGTAGAGGTCCTCATCTGCGGTGCGATTTCACGGCCCTTGGCTGGCATCGTGACAAGATCTGGAATTGAAATTATACCTTTTGTCACCGGCAGAATAGATGATGTGCTGGATGCATTCTTGAACGCTCGGCTGGCCGACTCCCGACTCCTTCTTCCAGGTTGTCCAGCCGGTGCCACAAAGCTCAGGAGGAGGCAGCGTCGCTTCCGTCGTGGTCAGCGAGGGGCGGATAGAGGCAGCGGAAGATCTTATCATGAACCTAACAGTGCTGCCGAGCGAAAAAGATTCTTTGAGCGATATTGACCTCCGGTAACAAGAAAGCCTGTGCAAAGAGCTGTACGGGCATAACAGAAAGTTCACCGCCATTTGAAAGGAGGACTGTCATGCCAAGAGGAGATGGAACAGGGCCTGCCGGGCTCGGCCCAAGGACGGGACGCGCAGCGGGGTACTGCGCTGGATATGAAGTTCCCGGTTTTACAAACCCTATGCCAGGGAGCGGATATTGGGGCTGGGGTCGTGGAGGTGGCGGTTGGGGCCACCGGAATCGGTTCTATGCCACAGGGCTGACCGCCTGGCAAAGACCCGCATACGGTTATCCGGGTTTTCCGGTTGGGGTTCGCTATGCAACGCCATTCGCCCCGAGCGTTAGCAAGGAACAGGAACTCGATGAGCTGAAAGGCGAGGCAGAATATCTGAAGAACACACTTGAGGGCATAAAGAACCGCATTGAGGAGCTGGAGGGCCAAACCAAGTGACAGCAAAAAGCCGGGCGCACGCATGGCAAGACGCGAGGAGGGCGAATAGCAAGCTATTTAACCGACGAGCAACGCAGCCAGGTGGGATGGAACTGCCTGCCGGCAGGCAGTTCGGCACATCAAAATGTGAAGTTATTTTTGAGCGAGCCCTAACTTGAGAACCAGTTGTGGTATGCGCATGAGCATGGGAAGAGGACGAGGTATGGCCAGCGGTCGGCGGGGCATGGGTCGCGGCACGCATCGGCGTGTGACCGTAGCGAAGCGATCGCAAAAGGGAACGGCCGGCACGCTCCCTCCAGGTCGTTCCCCGCTCGCGCCCGGCACACCGCAAAAAATTTATGGGCAAGTCAGTGCGGAAAAAGAGCTTGCAACACTTAAGGCCCAGGCGAGGACCATGGAAGATCAACTCCTGGTCATAAGAGCGCGCATCACCGAGTTGGATAGAGGTCGCGCCATTTCCCCGGTCGTCGCAGTTGTGGACCGAGACAAGTGTATTGCGTGCGGTATCTGTCAGGAAATCTGCCCAACCG
The DNA here is from genome assembly GCA_016930875.1 of Deltaproteobacteria bacterium. NCBI lineage: Bacteria > Pseudomonadati > Myxococcota > Myxococcia > Deltaproteobacteria bacterium. The sequence goes on from JAFGFW010000150.1 coordinate 8,285, forward strand.
GCGCTATCTCCATTGATGAGATTGCCCGGATTGATCCCATGAAGTGTATGGGCTGTGGCGAATGCGTCGCCCAGTGTCCAGAGGAGGCAATCTACTTGCAAAAAGCATAAAAAGGAGCAATAAAAATGCCCCCAGAAAATACCTGGCAGGGGCAACATCTATTTGTAGCCGTTCAGGGGTTTAACGGTTCAGGGATTCAGGGTTCATCGAACGGATCTTGAGACCTTATCACCCCATGGTCTACAAGCAGGCCCTCCGGCCCGGATGGCCAACGCAAAAAAGGTAACCCTGAACGGTGAACTCTAAACCCGCGAACGCTTATATTTATTTAGACACAAAAAGGAGATTGTTGAATGAATGAAGTAAAGCTGCTTGAGGAAAGGATAGGCGGTCGCTGGACAGGGATCGTAATCCACCGTGACGGTTCACCGAAAGAAAATTTGGCCAAAAAGCCTATGCGCCTGTGTGAAGCAATAAAGGAGTCAATAACCAGGCCAATAGTCTTGACACGACATCTCGTCAACTGTCCCGGCGCACGCCGAAGCCTCGGCTGGACGACTAAAGAAGATGACAACATAGCAGGCAAAATGGCCGAGACGACAGGGATCAAGCCCGATATTGCACAGAAGGTCATCGCCAATACACCACGTCTTAACGGCAAAATTACCGCTGTATTGATAGGCAGAAACAAGTCTCCTGACATAGTGATAGCCTATGCTCAGCCCGAGACCGTCATGAGGTTGGTTCGCAGGTGGCAGGAAGTCTATGGAACTGATCTTGATTTGGAGGCTTCCAGTGTGATGGCTGTTTGTGGAAGCGTTGCAGTGAGGGCTTATACGACAGGCCGAATATGCTTGTCTTTTGGTTGTCCTGACTCGCGTGAATATGGAGCAATTGGAAGGGACCGACTTGTCATTGGCATGCCGGGACATTTGATAAGAAATTTGTTTTAGGTGATCAGATCAATTGCTGTTTATGAACCAGCGACGGAAGTGTTCAGGGGATGGGGGAATGTGTTTCACTGCAGTGGCTGTTGTTCCCTCCTTTTCTAGGTCACACTCCCATCCCCTGATATGCTGATTTGTGTCCGTGTACCAACGATGAACAAAAGGAGGTATAGCCAGCAATGAAAATAGGTGTTACATCTGCCGGACCTGCGATTGATGATGCCGTGGAGGCGCGTTTTGGACGGGGCCCCTACCTTCTAATAATCGATCCGGACACCTTGGGGTTCGCGAAAAAATAAGTTTACATTTTCAGGAGTCGAGGCGCACGCATGGCAAGGCGCGGGGAGGGCGAATAGCAAGCTATTTAACCGACGAGCAACGCAGCCAGGCGGGATGGACCTGCCTGCCGGCAGGCAGGTCGGCGCATCAA
>JAFGFW010000151.1 GCA_016930875.1 Deltaproteobacteria bacterium
AGGTGAAGTTCTAGTCCCTTGTGAAATTCGTGTTTTTTGTGTGGCAGAACATATTTGGAATACGCTGTTTTTGAAGACTGGCAACTAATTGAACAATTTAAGGATTCAGGGATTTAAGGATTTAGGAGCACAGTAAGAATTATGAAAAATGAAGATACGATTTTGTTGGACCATGGCAGCGGAGGCCGGGCTTCCCATGAGCTGATAACCCGTGTGTTTCTGCCTGAATTCAAAAATGACCTCTTGGACAGCCTGGAAGACAGCACCGTGTTTGAAATAGGAGAACACAGACTGGCTTTTTCCACGGACACTTACACGGTGGACCCTATCTTTTTCCCGGGTGGCGATATCGGTTGCCTTGGAGTCCATGGCACTGTGAATGACCTGGCTATGCGCGGTGCAGTGCCCCTCTATCTCAGTGTGGGTTTCATTTTAGAGGAGGGGTTTCCTATGGCCGACCTTGCCCGGATCATACAATCCATGAAGGAAGCGGCTGAGACTGCGGGGGTACAGATTATTACCGGCGATACCAAAGTCGTCAATCGCGGCAGCGTGGATAAGATCTTTATCAATACTTCCGGTGTCGGTATCATAAGAAACAATGCTCATATTGCCGGGAAAAATGCCAAGGTTGGAGATTCAGTTCTTGTCAGCGGCACCGTGGGCGATCACGGGGTAACCATTCTTTCCATGCGGGAGGGGCTTTCTTTTGATGCCCCGATTCAAAGCGATTCCGCTCCATTAAACGGGCTGGTAGCAGAGATGATGGCCGCAAGTAATCAGATCCACGCCATGCGGGATCCCACACGCGGCGGGCTTGCCACTACTTTAAACGAAATTGCCCTTCAGTCAAACATTGGTATTGAACTCACAGAAGACCAGATACCATTGCGCGAAGGAGTGGAGGGGGCATGTGAACTACTCGGACTTGACCCCCTCTACTTGGCCAATGAGGGGAAATTAATAGCATTTGTGGCGCCCGAGGATGCAGAAAAAGTCCTAAAGTGCATAAAGGCACATCCATACGGCAGTGATGCCGCGATCATCGGCAGGGTAGTTGCGGAAAATCCCGGCAGGGTCTTTATGAAAACCGGCATCGGAGGCGCCCGTATCCTGGACATGCTGGCAGGCGAACAGCTCCCACGTATTTGCTAGATGGAATTCCTTGCCGATCTTCACGTCCATTCTTATCTTTCACGGGCAACAGCCAAAAACCTGAATCTGGAGCACGTGAACCTCTGGGCTCAGTTGAAAGGGATTGCGGTTGTCGGCACCGGAGATTTTACCCACCCTCAGTGGTTTTCTGAGCTTTCCGAGAAACTTGTGCCTGCAGAAGACGGCCTGTTTAGCTTAAAGCCGGAATATGCAGGGGAAACTGCTCACATGGTGCCGCCCAGTTGTGCTGGGCCCGTACGATTCATGCTGAGCGTTGAGATCAGCAGTATCTACAAAAAGGCCGGGAAGACCAGGAAGGTCCACAATGTGATCCTGGCGCCCACCCTTGACATTGCTGAGAAAATCAACAACAGACTTGACCGGATCGGCAACATCGCCTCTGATGGGAGGCCGATCCTGGGACTTGATTCCAAGACGCTTCTTGAGATCGTCCTTGAAACCTCAGAAGATGCATTCCTGATACCTGCACACATCTGGACCCCCTGGTTTTCCGTCCTTGGCTCGAAATCGGGTTTTGACTCCATTGAAGAGTGCTTCGAGGATCTTACCTCCCAGATCTTCGCTGCAGAGACCGGGCTTTCCGCTGACCCTGCGATGAACTGGCGGGTCTCATCATTGGACGGGCTCACCTTGGTTTCCAATTCTGATGCCCATTCTCCGGCAAACCTCGGAAGGGAGGCAAACCTTTTTGATACAGATCTTTCGTATTTTGCTATGAAAGATGCCCTCAAGGCCGGCGACCCCAAGCGTTTCTTGGGCACACTTGAATATTTTGCCGAGCAGGGAAAGTATCATTTTGACGGCCATCGGAAATGCGGGGTCAGACTCTCACCCATTGAGACCATGCAAAACAAGGGGCTTTGTCCTGTCTGCGGCAAGCCGGTCACTATCGGCGTTATGTACCGTGTGGAAGAGCTGGCCGACCGCAAGGCCGGGGAAAAACCACAAGGGGCACATCCGTACCAGAGTCTTCTCCCCTTGACTGATGTACTATCGGAGGTGCTCGGCGTGGGGCCAAAGAGCAAAAAGGTGGGTAACGCCTATCAGACCCTTCTTGAAAGGCTCGGGCCGGAGTTTGAAATCCTTAGAAGCACCCCCTTCGACGCCCTTGAGCAACACGGATCGGCCCTGCTTGCTGAAGCAATCAAGCGAATGAGAGAAAACAATGTTCAGATTGCTCCAGGATACGATGGCGAGTTTGGCACAGTCTCCATCTTTGGAGACGAAGAACGCCAACACCTCCTGGGGCAGCGGAATCTTTTTAGCATACCATCTGGAATTAAGAAGAAGTCTCGGGCCAAAAAACCGCAGCTTTCTTTGTTTGAAAAAGGCGGTGCCGCGCCTCGACAGGGACACATTTTGCCTTTGGAGGAACATGATGCAACGGTCGCTCGGGACACAAAGACCTCTCAGTCTGGGTCTATGACTCAAGCCCCTCTTCTAGACCGGGAAGCTGCGCCATCAGCGGACCGTTGGCCGGCACATCAGCATCTTTCCGACAACCTGAACGAGGTTCAGCAGGAGGCAACTGAACACGTGGGTGAGCCGCTATTGATTGTTGCAGGGCCCGGAACGGGCAAAACCAGGACCTTGACTCATCGCATAGAGTATCTGCTCTCAAAGGGAATTGCCCGGCCCGAACAGGTACTTGCCGTGACCTTCACAAATAAGGCGGCCCGGGAGATGGCCGAGCGGTTAAGGAGACTTCTTGAAGATCCTGGCGACTTGAAGAGGATGACCATCAAGACCTTTCACGGCTTGTGTCTTGATATCATCCTGCATGAAAAGGATTCGTTGGGGCTGACACATTCGGTCTTTGTTCTGAGTGAAGCCGATCGAATGGAGTTTGTGAAAGTCGCTATCAGGGATTCACTAATCGACCTTTCCCGGTTAAAGGCCGACCCCAATAGGGTCCTGAACCTTATTTCTCTGGTCAAACAGGTTATGCTTTCTCCTGGAGACGATCTTGCCGGTCATGTGCCTGAAGCCTTTTTGAGTCAATTTTCAGTTCTCTACAGCGACTACCAGCAACTCCTTGAGAAAAATGGCCTGCTTGATTTTGATGACCTCATTTTCAACGTAGTCAGGCTTTTTGAGGCGGATGAAGAGATGGCGAAAAGGTACCGGCAAAGGTTTTCTTTTGTCTCAGTCGACGAGTATCAGGATATTAACTACGGCCAATATCGTCTCGTGCGACTCCTTGCGCCTGAAGGCCATAATCTGTGTGTAATCGGTGATCCGGATCAGGCGATCTATGGATTCAGAGGTGCGGATGTCAAATTTTTCCACAGGTTCTCGACCGATTATCCTGACGCAAAGATGATTTTTCTCAGGCAGAATTACCGGTCTACGGAAACGATTTTGCGGGCATCCGGACAGGTCATGAGTGTGGCCGGTTCAAGCAGCGAAAAAAGAGGGGCCTGGTCCGGGATTCATGGAGTAAAGGCCCTTACAATTGCCAGGCTTCCTACAGAGCGGGCCGAAGCCGAATATATCGTCAAGACAATTGACGAAGAAGTTGGCGGGATTAGCCATTTTTCAGTGGATAGCGGCCGTGTCAATGCCCCTTGCAGCCAACAGGAGCGGAGTTTTTCTGATTTTGCTGTGCTGTATCGCGTCAAAGAACAGGCAAAGGCCTTAAAGGAGGCCTTTGCAAGGTCCGGCATTCCATTCCAGAGCGTTGGAGATGAAAGGCTGGAGGACCGAAAAGGGATCAGGGGGCTGATTTCATACATGAAAGTTGGGTTATCCGTTGCATCGGACTTTGACGTGGAGCGCATTGTCAACTTTCCTTCGAGGGGCATCGGCCTGAGGACTGTGGAGGCTATTAGGAGTTGGTGCAAGGCCACGGGATATTCTTTTTTGACTGCATTGGATCGGGCAGACGAGATCCGCGGCCTGGCTGCGCGTGCCAGGACCAGACTCATGAGCTTTGGGCAGGATCTCAATGCATTCAAAGAACTCGTGAAGGGACAAAGTGTATGTAGGCAGATTCAGTTCACACTGGACCGGTTCAACATTATGGATGAGATGTGTAAGGACAAAACCTTTGAGGAAAGCGTCAGGACACTCCTGGCCTTATCGCGGTCCTTCGGAGAGCGTTCCGCAGAGCTTCTTGCCCACCTTGCCCTTGAGAAAGAGCAGGATCTGTATGATCCACGGGCAGAAACCGTCCCCCTCATGACGATGCATGCTTCCAAAGGGCTGGAATTTCCTGTGGTGTTCATTGCGGGTTGTGAAAACGGCCTGATTCCTTACCGGAGAGGGGAAGGCGATGAGGGGAGTCTGGAGGAAGAGAGAAGGCTGTTTTATGTGGCCCTGACCCGGGCCAAGGAAAAGGTCTATCTTACCCATGCAAATAGACGCCAACGGTTCGGACAAAAGACCGTTCAGCACATCTCCCCCTTTCTCGAAGCCATTGAAGCAGAGTTGAAACAACACGAGAAACCTTTTTCCGGGAAGCCGGCAGCCAAGAGGCAAGATTCTCAACTTAGCCTTTTTGACCTCTGACGACTGAATTGACTTGATTTCAAGAAACCTCTTGACAGGATTACATGATAAACAGGATATTGCTTGATAATAGGATACGTATTTTATCAACAAGATTAATCCAGTCCATCCTTGCCTGCTCGCCTATGGAGGATTAATCCTGCCAAAAAATAGGCAGCTGAACTTTTACGACTTTGGATTGCAGCATGAAAGAAAAACTGATTGCCAAGATGAAGCTTGAAAATGGTCTGACCCTTGAGCTCTACGATCGTTCGAAGCCTGTGGCCGGAGACAGGTGGCAGGTCTCGTTTGTGGCTCGCATGGAAGTCGCCGTAAAACCGGAGTACTTTGAAGGCGAGGAAGCGCCGGATGTTCCATTTGAAGCGATCCGGGCGGCAGTGGGTGAAAAAGCCACTTACCACTATGAAAAAACGCGAAACTTCATTGCCAAAACCGAAAAAGATGAAGTGTTACAAGGGCTAAAAGAGAGGTTTTTGGATGCAAACCTCGGCTACCTTTCAAGTCTGGACTTTCCGCACAAATTGATCTTGAGACATTATCAGCAAGCTCAGATGTCATCTCTGACCAGGCAGAGTCAATAACCTTGCCGGAAAGTCCCTTCCGCCGTGGGAAATACAGGCAGACGCTAAAAACCCGTAGTTTGGTGTGTTACTGGTGCCACCGGGAGTTGGGAATGACAACCGTGGAGCTGGCCAAAAAACTCAACTTATCCCAGCCCACGGTAAGCGATCGGTTGTGCAAGGTCTCGGATCTACCTTGGCACGATCAGCCGTTTGTTCGGCAATTATCCTTTTTTTGCCACGGCCTTGAAAAAAGTATAGCAGAAGACACCGTCGAATTCCGTCGTCCTGTAAAGGTCCCCGATGCCTCTATCAATTAATTCTGCCGGCTTAATCATTTTAGCGTCAATGGCAGCTTCCCGTATCCCCTCAATCATTGCCGTAAATGTTTTCTTGGTGAATCCTTCCACCAGTTCCGGCCGACTTGCATCAACATAAACCATGCGTGGTGATACCCGTACAAAATCAAAGCCCGCACTGTTGAGAAGGGGAAAAAGTTGCCTGCCGATATTTGCGTTTCCTCCGGCTTGTTTCTGAAGATCGACTTGACATTGGATTGCTCTATGGGCATGTAAGCTATCCGGATAGAAGTATGTCGAGCCATGATCTCCTTCAATGACGGTTATGGTCCCACCCGGCCTGATAATCTTTTTGCGGACAGATAGAGCTTCCACCGGTTTGGAGAGGTGCTCAAGTACAAAGCAGACAAAAACATGATCGAATGAGTTCGCTTCGAAAGATAGATTAAAAATATCGCCTTGCTGAAAACAGACATTGGAGAAGCCCTCCGACTCTACCTTTTTCTTGGCTTCAGCGACCGATGCTTCAGATATGTCAATCGATGTAATGCGGGCTTCCGGGCTATTTCTTGCCAAAGTTGATGTTTGTGCTCCAACACCACACCCAGCCTCAAGAACTCTGCTTCCTGCTGGAAACAAAGTATCTGAATGCAACAAATCTACAAGAGTCGAAGCCTGGTCTTGAAGACGAATGTTCTCTCGCTGATTATATCCGTGAACGTATTCGTTATTCATTTTTCTCTAAGGCACTTGCCCTTCTCCCAACCTTAGGCTCCGCGAACACCTGGTCTAGGCACTCTCACCCTACTAGCTAGTTTCCATCCATAAATGGCCCTTTTTCCTCTGGGCGGCGTTCTCCGCGGGTTTTGCGCCTGCGGCTTGAGAACAGTACGCCTGCGACGTACCAAAAGTACGTCTCGGCGTAAACCCTTGTGCGGCCTTGCTCAGAGAAATCCGCCTCAGGCGGACTGAACTGGAAACATACGCCAGTGCATTTTCGTAATTACCTTGATCAATGAGGAAATCACCCGCCTTGTCTATAATAGTACTTAGGTCTTCTTCGTCTTTTGGCAATGTCGTAAGCGTCATGAACAGTTTCATGGCTTCTTCTACACGCCCGAGCTGATATTCAATTGACCCAACAGTAAGAATGGCGGGTGCATACATCGGATCTATGGCAAGAGCGACAACCCCGGAAGGCCAAAAGGACTTTCCCAATCCTTCTTTACCTGCCAGCGCCATTGAATCGTTGAAGATCTCACTAGCCATCTGGGAATGATATTCCCAGTCTGCTGCCATTCTTCGCTCTCGTGCATCCGTTGAAGCGTAGTCACGGCGAAGAGCAGCAAGGTCCTTGTCATCTTTGACCAGAGCACAAAATGGTACATTCTTAAATTTTGTCATCCCATCATCTGTCGATTTTAGCTCCATCACCCCACCTTTTGTCGTGAGTTCTGCGCTGACATATAGGAAGTCACCAAGCGCGCAGGCTCAAGACTTTTTGATCTGCTGCTTGCTTCCATTTCCCCCCTTTTCTTCAATGAAGCCTTGCCTAACTACTTAAATAAGCCGCGCAGTTTACTACGTCGGCTTATTTTGTTTGTGTACGCCCGGCATGTGCGCGGTTAGGCCATATAGAGGTCAGGCCACTTATTGTTGATCTCTTTCCTTCGGCAAATAATCCTCTCTTACGGGGGAAAACACTTCAA
>JAFGFW010000152.1 GCA_016930875.1 Deltaproteobacteria bacterium
AACGGCTACGAAGGCCGGGAAGTAGCCTTGGCTACGAGCTCTCCGTCCGCCTGCGGGCCGAAGCCTATGGCGGAGAGCCCGAAGGCTTCGGCCCGCAGGCGGACGGCTGAAAGAGTGATATGGCCATGCCCTTGAACTTCTAAGTGCCTTTAAGCTTGCGACGGTCAAGAAGAAGCGGGCAGAGACAACAAAAAAAACCGGTTCATGAAGTCATACCGTCTTATTAAACCATACTTTGTGGAAAAGAGGGCAGTTATATTGCTCGGCCTTCTTTCTCTTTTCGTGGTTGACATCCTTCAATTATTTATTCCTCGGATCATCAAGTGGGTTGTGGATGATTTGACAATCTGCCGCACCACAGCCACAAACGTCTCTCATTATGCCCTCTATATTGTAGGTGTGGCGCTACTGATCGGGATATTTCGATTTGTCTGGCGCAGATGTCTCATAGGCACATCAAGAAGGGTGGAGGAGGGGCTGCGCAACCAGCTTTTTGCTCACATCCAGACTCTTTCTGGCGCCTACTTTGATGAAACCAAGACAGGGGACTTGATGGCCCACGCCACAAATGACGTACAGCACGTGCGGATGGCCGTGGGCATGGGGATGGTGGCGCTAACAGATGCGGTGGTTCTTGGGCTGGCTGCAATCGGTTTCATGCTGTACATCAACGTCACTCTGACCGTTTTTGCCCTGCTGCCTATGCCGGTTATTGTCATATTGGCTCGTGTCGTTACCCGACGTATGCACCGGCTCTACAAGGAAGTCCAGGCCTCCTTTGCCGGTCTGACTGAAACGGTTCGAGAACGTGTTGCCGGTATCAGGGTGATTAAGGCCTACAACAGGGAGGAGGCGGAAGCCCTGAGGCTTGCAGAGATCTCAAAAGATTATTTGGGCAAAAATCTTCGACTGGTCCGGATTACGGGAGTCTTTTTTCCTGGGATGATGTTTTTTTCCAATCTGAGTGTGGCAGTGGTGCTGTATCTGGGCGGTGGGCAGGCTATTGATCTTACGATTACGCCGGGTGATTTTGTGGCCTTCATAAGCTACCTGGGTCTTCTCACGTGGCCTATGATGGCCATGGGCTGGGTGATCAACCTGATCCAACGGGGAGGCGCCTCACTGGACAGGATCAGTCGGATCCTTGAGACCAGGCCTCAGATTGTCAGCCCAAAAATGGCAAGTCCGGTAAGAGCGGTCGAGGGGGAGATCGTCTTTGATAATGTGGGTTTCAAATATGGTCCGGGCCAGCCAAATGCCCTTTCAAAGGTGTCATTTTCTGTGACATCAGGCCGGACGCTCGGTGTGGTTGGCCCCACCGGAAGCGGCAAGACCACACTGTGCCATCTGATTCCAAGGCTTCTTGATCCCACGGAGGGACGCATTCTGATTGACGGCAAGGAGATCCGACGGATACCTCTTCAGACCCTGCGGGCACACCTGGCAGTAGTCCCCCAGGATGCCTTTTTGTTTTCGGGCACGATCCAAGAAAACCTGTGCTTTGGAAAGAATGATGCTTCTGAGGAAGAGATAATCGTGGCAGCTAAAGCCGCACGTTTGTATGACACCGTCATGGGATTTCCCGATCAGTTCCGCACCGTCATTGGAGAAAAGGGGGTCACCCTCTCTGGCGGTCAAAGGCAGCGTCTCGCCCTGGCAAGGGCCCTTCTGGTTTCAGCGCCTATCGTGATTCTGGATGATCCCATGAGCCAGGTGGACACAGAGACTGCTGCCGCCATCCTGGGCAGCGTTCGAGAGCTTTCCGCCGGCCGCACCACAGTGATAATATCTCACAGGATCAGCCACGTGAGACACGCGGATCTTATTATTGTACTGGAGTGCGGACGCATAAGTCAGACCGGCACGCATGAACAACTAATGGCGCAGGATGGATATTACGGCAGAATGTATCAATTGCAGCAGATTGAAGAAGAACTCAACAACGGAAAAGCTGAGACGTGATATGCGAATCGACTACGGATATTTTGAAGAGGATCAGCTCGGCAAACCATACGACCTGAGATTGCTAAGAAGGCTCTTTCCGCACGTTCGCCCATATAAACTCTTTTTTTTGCTCTCCATTGTGCTCGTCAGCGCCATTACTGTCATGGACCTGGCGCTGCCTTATCTCACGAAGGTGGCTATCGACCGCTATATTGTACAGGACATGGCGGCTGAAAAAACGGGAGCTTCGCAGAAACGGCGGTTTTATGTGGCCGACCTCCGAGCCCCGAGGGTTGCCAGGATCGTGGATCAGCACCCGAGACTTTTTGAAATCGAGTGGCCCCATGCAAGGATTCCTTATGAGGATCTTTCAAAGCTCGACAAGTCTGATTTGGCGGTTCTCCGAATGCGAGATCATGCCGGCGTGGCCCGCATTGCCCTGATATTTCTTGGCGTTGTGTTTTGCCATTTTCTTTTGGGTTTTGGAAACGTTCTAGTCATGGAATATACGGGGCAGTTCATTATGCATGACATCAGGCTGAGGCTTTTTGAGCACATCCAGGGCCTTTCCGTGGCGTTTTTTACCAAGAATCCCGTTGGTCGTCTGGTGACCCGCGTAACCAGTGACGTTCAGAATCTGCACGATTTTTTCACATCCATCATCACGGTGCTTTTCAAGGACATCTTTCTCCTTCTTGGCATAACTGTTGTGCTACTGCTGATGAATTGGAAACTGGCCCTAATCTGTTTTCTCATGCTGCCGTTCATATTTCTTACGACAACCTACTTCAGCCGTCTGGCCAGGGACCTGTTTCGGGAACTTCGGATTAAGATAGCTGAGATCAACACAAGGCTTCAGGAAAGCATTAATGGTATCCGTATTATCCAGCTATTCGTTCAGGAGGCCAGAAACTACGAGCGTTTCAAAGAACTCAATCGCCAGAATTATCTGGTCGGAATGCGTCAGATAAACGTGTTTGCCGTATTCATGCCGGCAATCGAGGTTTTGAGCTCAGTTACCACAGCGCTGGTCATCTGGTATGGCGGGATGCGTGTTCTTGGCGAGAGCCTGAGCCTTGGTGTTCTGGTAGCCTTTGTTTCCTATATGAGGATGTTTTTTCGGCCCATCCGCGATATTGCTGAAAAGTACAACATCATGCAGTCGGCCATGGCCTCTTCAGAGCGGATTTTTCTCCTTCTTGACAACCAGGAGCGGATTCCGGAGTCTGAAATCCCGAGCAAGATGCCGGACGCAACCACGCCAACCATAACCTTTTCCGATTCGGAATTGGAGACGGCGGACGCAGTGTCCTTTGAAAGGGTGTGGTTCGCCTATGAAGGGGAAGACTGGATATTAAAGGATGTCTCATTTACCGTTCGGCGTGGTGAAACAGTGGCCATTGTGGGGCCGACCGGGGCAGGCAAATCGACTCTCATTCATCTTATTGAACGGTTTTACAATCCATCCAGGGGGAGTATCACGGTTGGCGGGGTGGACATGCGTCACGTACCCAAGGCCTTGTTGCGGGCGCGAATTGCCTTGATCACTCAGGATGTGTTTTTGTTTGCAGACACAATCAGAGATAACATTACTGCGGGAAACCCGCATCTTTCTCATGAGGGCCTGCAAGAGATCATTGCAGCGTGCAATCTTGACCGGTTGGTTGAAATCCTTCCTCATGGACTGGATACGGCCTTGACAGAGGGAGGCCGCACCCTTTCGAGCGGCGAACGGCAGTTGCTGGCCTTTGCCAGGGCCCTGGCCCGCGACCCTGAGATTCTGATCCTTGATGAAGCGACTTCGAGCGTTGATACACAAACAGAACAACTCATCCAGGAGGCAACCTTTAGGTTGATGCAAAAACGCACGGCCATCGTGGTGGCGCATCGCTTGTCCACCATTCGGAATGCCGACCGTATCATTGTGCTTCACAGAGGGCGCATCAAAGAGGTGGGCTCTCACGACGAACTCATGGACAGACAGGGCCTGTACTATCAATTGTATCAGTGGCAGGCGGTGTCTTGAGGGGCCAAGCGTGTGGAGAGGCCCCCTTGGGAGCAGGATGTCCCCTGCACACACGAACACACGCTCAAACCATTTCCCAAAACAACTGAACTGTCATAAAAACCGATTCCGTTATTGCCAAAAGACAAGCTTTCTGTTTAGATGGCCCAACAGCCTACGATGAGTAACCTCTTCACGTGTCAAACTGAGGGAGGCAGAAAGCCTCATTGTCTTCGAGACTGGACAGTACAAAGTTTTCGTAATCCATAGTTAGAGAATCATGCTCAAAATGGTTCAGGGAATTCTAGACTTTTGAAGTAAAAATAAGGAGGTCCAAGAATGCCGCTGGAGGAGAAAAAAACCTTCGTCGAAGACCCCAAGCCGAATATTACGACGGAGGAGAAAAACAGGCATCTTTCGTACATGCTCGGCACCGCTCCCCATCACGGACGAAATATTTTCCGCATCGAACGCGTCGAAATCGGAGCGTCGGGCTGGTGGATCCATTACCGCACTGAGTCGCCGGACTGAGGCAGATGGCCAAATACAATATCCGTCAGGCCTAGTATCCAGAAGATTGGTAGAACTAAGACATCTCCCGCAAAACACGCGGATGCAGTCCGGCGGGCAGGCCTTCGCAGTCTGCCGCGGTGTTCCACATCGCTAATTGCGGGCTTTCAACATGATTACTTCTATTGATCTCTACCTTGATGCTGCCCCGCGACTGTTCTTATTTGTAAATGATATCGAAAAGGGATTTGGATACGATCCTTGCGATTTCTCGCTCACTTGGAGTGAGAGTTTTGAGGAGACAAGTTTCTTGACAATGCCGTGGCCTTATAATAGGATAAATTTACCCTAATGTTGAGTAAATAACATGGCAACAGAGGACAAAAACCAAGAATAACATATGGTTGAGCATTCATGATGCATTGTTCACAAATCCACCGAGAATGACATCCATGAAAAGCGAAAAACCTGCCATGTTGTTTACCCTGCGGGAAAGCCGATGTCGAAGATCCGCCGCAGGAGGGATACCGCATCTCCTGCGTTGTTCCGCCTGCGGCGGACGGTAAACTACTACA
>JAFGFW010000153.1 GCA_016930875.1 Deltaproteobacteria bacterium
AGCAGCCCGACAGCTCGGGGTTTCTACATCTGCCATCTCCAAAGCGATCACAAGGAGAATGAAAGGCTAAGTCAAGCTAGTCAATAATGTCCCTCATGCTCCCCTTGGACTTTAACATGTTACGACTGAAAAACTTGAGAAGAAGTACAGCGTATCAAACGTGCTCTCGACATGTAACAGAAGATCAGCTTTGTCTTGACATTCAACTGGGATGTGAGACATAACTCCGCTGAAAAAAAGACTCAAGGAGGTGGGAATGATTGTTGATCTTGTTGGCAAGAATCGTAGTTATCGGAGGTTTTACCAGGACTTCTCAATAGAGCGTCAAGCCCTGGAAGAGCTTGTAGGCCTTACCCGCCACTGTGCTTCGGCCGCTAACTTGCAACCCCTGAAGTATATTCTCTCCTGCGACCCTGAAAAGAATGCCCTCATTTTCAAACACCTTGCATGGGCCGGATATCTGAAGGACTGGCCTGGGCCCCCAGAAGGCGAGAGACCGTCTGCCTACATCATCGTCTTGGGCGATACAATTATCTCCAAATCATTCGGTTGTGATCACGGCATTGCAAGCCAGACGATTCTCCTTGGCGCCACGGAAAAGGGCCTGGGGGGATGCATGGTCGGCGCTGTCAAGCGAAAGGAACTCCGCGACGCCCTGGCCATCCCGGGGCACCTTGAGATCCTGCTGGTCCTTGCCATTGGCAAACCCAAGGAGAAAGTGGTGATTGACACTGTGGGGCCTGATGGAGATATCAAGTACTGGCGGGACAGCAAGGATGTTCACCATGTCCCGAAGCGATCTGTTGACGAGATCATTGTGGCTTAACTACGCCTTCCTCTGGTTCGAACGTGACTTCAAAGAACCGATTCCCCATGTCATGTTTTTTGTCTGTCAGTAGCTGTTGGCGGCCCTCTTCGCTGATTTCTTCATCCTTTTGAGCGGTCTCATAAAGCTCTTCCAAGGGCTGATTGAGGAACATCTTGCAGAACTTCTCCGCATTTCTCTTAAGGAGTGTCCTGGTCGAGGGTGCCGGTGCGCCGCGGCCCAGTGCAACGATGTAGTCCGTATAGGGGGCAGGGGGGCCGATGTCGACTGCTTTAGCATACCAAAGGGTCTTGTTTGTGCCAACCTGGATTACCCGAATGCGCTCGTCAACGCGTGACGCCTGATGAAGACCGCCTTCGAAATAGTATAGCAAATCTCCTGTTATGATCAGATCGTAGTGCTTGCTTCGGGCTATGTCCATCAAGTTCTCCAAACGGATATCCGAAACATCTGATTCAAGTGACACACTTGTAAATACAGAGTTTCTGAGCAACTCCTCATATAAAGATTCACAGGCAACTCTTCCCACACCCCCTGCATAAGGGGGCTCCCTGAAGCTAAAGACAGCCACTTGGCACGAGGTGTAATCATCATGGAGAGGAGCTTCGTAGATGTGTTCTGGCAGGCCGGCAGGCTTTAGAAGGACATTGCGCTGATACGTACACGCACAACCAGCGACGCAAAATACCATCACCATCGCACACACCGTGATCTTGGTTGACACCCTCATTGTTTCATAATCCCCCACCATCATATTCTTGACCAAGTCGAATAGACCTTACCCTTGCCACCCTTTTACATCACTACTCAAATACTGTGCCAAAAGCTTCAACTACGGACCGGACCAAGAAGTTTATGTCCTTAATTGGGCAGTTTGCGGCAAGCACGATGTGCAACTGCTTTATATTACACAGTTAAGTCACTTCATGTACCCTTGCTACGGGGGTTGGATACAAACCCGAGAGCAGGAATCACTACGCATATCAGCGCCCTCCTACGTGGAAATTTTTTCCTAAGTCAACCGATTGACATGGACGGTGTTTCCTGATAGATACGGCGATACTCTGGACTAAAATACAAGGCCGGGTCCCACTGGAACTTGCGGTCCGGCAGGCAACCGAAAGGAGTGTGACAACATGTCAAGACCGTTTGCAAAATGTGTGTCGTGGTATCTTGTTTTGGCGATGTTCATTATAGGGGTTGCCCCGAGGGTTGACGCGGGTCTCTCCCCATCAGAGGTGATCGCTCTTTCCCAGGCTGACAGGACTTCTGACCTTCAGAAGATTCAAAAGATTCTTGAGACAAAGATGATAGGGAAAAGGCTTGAACAATTCGGTTTTTCGTCTGACGAAATCAAAGCGAGACTTGGCCGGCTCAATGATCAAGAGATCCATCAGTTCGCCCTGAGGCTTGACGAAATCAAGATAGGCGGCGGAGGATTCGAGGTCATTGTAGTGCTTCTTCTCATAGGAATACTGATCGGACTTTGGCTTCATGTTTCAGGGAAAAAAGTTGTTATTCAAAACAGATAGTGCTGACGTTGCAAAACGCTCATTTCGCTCCCTTCCGTATTATTTGCAGCAAGCTTATCTTGCCACTTAATAAATCCGCTTGGGCTCGGGGATGGCTGCGTATATTCCTTCTGATCCTGCTTTTGCTTGTCTCGTGTGCCCCAACTCCTGATTCCAGGGAAACCAGATTCCATGTCATAGAAAACGTGCCGTTTTATCCGCAGCAAGCATACCAGTGTGGTCCTGCCGCACTGGCAGGCGTTCTGAACTACTGGCGCTTGGGTGTCTCTACTGAAGATATTGCGGGTGATATTTATAGTAAGTCAGCAAAGGGAACACTTGATGTGGATATCGTCTTTTACGCCAGGAAGAAAGGTTTTAAAGCCAGGCAGTATAAGGGCAGCGTTGAAGATGTTAAGCGTAATATTGATTTGGGCTACCCTGTAATAGTCTTAGTTGACTATGGTTTCTGGGTATATCAGCAGGGCCATTTTATGGTTGTTGTCGGCTACAATGAAAATGGAATTCTTGCAAATTCAGGAACAGAGCGGCTTAGATTCATATCTTTCCAGGACTTCATTAAGTCCTGGAAAAGAACAAAGCGCTGGACGATGCTGATAACCCCCGAAGATTGAACAACATGCCAAATGTGAGTCACAAAGCATCCCCTTTCTTGGCGCTCAGCTTTTGCTTACTGCTGGTTCTTTCTGGTTGTGCCTTTCCAAGGATCGTCGTGCTTGAAGACCCCCTCACTCCTGAGGAACACTTAGATTTGGGAGTGGCCTATGAGAAAAATGGTGAGTTTGGCAATGCCATAAAAGAATATGAATTGGCGGCCAAGCAGCTTCCTGTTGCTTATCTTTATCTTGGCAATGCCCATTTTCACAATAATGAGTTCAATGAAGCGGAACAATATTACAAACTGGCAATAAGAAAAGAAGCCTTCAATGCTGATGCCTATAACAACCTTGCATGGCTTTACTACGTGAAAGAAAAAAATCTCAATGAGGCAGAAGGCCTTGCCCTAAAGGCCCTGGAACTGAATCCTTCGAAAAGCAACGTTTACGGGGATACTCTTGAAAAGATCAGGGAGCTTAGAAAGACGGTTGAGTAAGGCGTCGATTTGCTGCTATCCTTTTTGGTCGACCAACAATGACTGGCCCGGGTATATCATCGACCTCGGTGTCAGGTCATTGATGCGGAGGAACCGTTCCAGTTTCATATTGTGAAGCATGGCGATCTGATATGGAGTATCTCCCCGTTTAACCAGGTAAGAGTTGGTGCCTTCCTGTGTTTTTTCCACATTTGTACCCTTGCGGATAATGAGTGTCTGGCCGATATGGAGCCGGGTGCTCTTCAGGTTGTTTAGCCGTATGATTTCCTGGATGTTGGTTCTATACGCTCGAGCCAACAGCCACAGAGAGTCACCCCTTTTGACGCGGTGCCGAAGGGGTTTTGTCGTGTCTGCGCGGGCAGCCTGGCTCGCTATGGCGTACGAGCGTCCTTTCCATCTTGTAGGGATCTTGAGCTTCTGTCCAACTCTGAGGTAGTTTTGTCTTCGCAGGTTGTTAGCCTGCATAATGGCGCGGACACTAGTTCGGTAGCGGCGCGCCAGATGTGACAGTGTCTCGCCTCGCCGGACCCGATGATATTCATAGAGTCTCCTGGGCGGCGTATACACCGGGATGTCGTCGAGCTTTGCGCTCAATATCGAACCCTTCTCCGCAGGCACCTTAAGCTCATAAGATGAAGGCGGGGTCACCTTGTAGCGGAGTTCCGGGTTAAGCATCTCGATGTTTTTACTTTGGACGCCCAGAGCCTTGGCGATGTCCTTCAAATGAACCTGTTTGGGCACAGTAACCAACTCATAAGAAAGAGGCGGGTCTGGGGGCTGGAGATCGAAGCCGTATTTCTGCGGGTCATTTAGGATATAGAGGACTGCAAGGAACCGGGGGACATATCGGGCCGTTTCCCAGGGGAGCCTTTCAAAAAGATCCCAGAAGTTGTCGAGATACTTGATGTTTTGATTGCGGATGACCCTAAGAACCCTGAATTCACCACAGTTGTAAGCTGCCAGCACTGTGCTCCAGTCTCCGAATATCTTGTGAAGCTCTTGAAGATAGGAAATAGCCGCCTTGGTAGACTTGCCAATGTCCATTCGCTCGTCTATCCATTGGTCCCGGCTGAGACCAAACTTGTAGCCTGTGGACGGTATGAATTGCCAGAGACCAAGGGCCCGTGCCCTGGACAGCGCCTTGACCTTAAACCCGCTTTCTATCAGTGGAAGCCAGGAAAGCTCCTTTGGAAGTCCTGCCTCCTCCAGGGCTTTGAGGATCTCAAAGCGGTGTCTGCCGGAGCGTTCATAGGAACTGAGAAAAAATTTTCTTTCTGGGCCCTGGAACAGCTTGATCTCCTTCTGGACATGTCGATTCATGACCATCGGAATGGCATTGTGGTTTCCGTTGACCACTGTGCGCTGGGAGGCATAGATCTCAAGCATTCGCTTGCAGATCATAAACCGGATATCCTCTTTCTGTTGGATCAACTTCGGCTTCTTGTTGGTATCGGCCTGCAAGATCAAGTTGTAGGCTTGATCGAGTGAGGCAACGGCATTGTCAAAATCCCCTTTCCCCCAAAAATCCTGCGAAGCCTGACAAAACTCCAGCGCCTCATCCAGGATTGGCTGAGCATCTTTTGGTTCATCGGTCTCAGCAGATAGGCCGGCCGTGGAGGACGCCTGAGGGTTCATTTCCATTGGGTCGGCTGCAGTGTCCGCAGCAGCGCTGCCAGGAAGGGATGCTGACTCCGCGGTTGTTTCCGTATCCATGGACCCAGCCGACGGATCAGTTGCCTGGTCTTGAGAGGATGCCAGCCGGACATCCGACGTGTCATTGACTGCTGCGTTTTGAAAAGGGGTTTTCTTCGAAGCTGACGAACAAGCAGTGAGCGCGCAAACAACAAGTACCAACAGCACTTCTTTGAAATATGGCCTCATATCATCCTTACCTGATTTTTCTGGCACGCCTTTTGTGAAAAACCCCCTACCGTAATTAAGGCAAGGGGCCGAGTCGTCAGAGCGATCTGTTAGCAATGGACACATCTGTTGTCAAGCCTTTCCAACGCGTTGTCGAAAATTCGGCCGAACAATCCAAAGATAATCGCAGCTCTTTGCCGGGGTCACACGCCAACCATATCGTACAAGCAAACTTTGTGCCTTTCTTAGGGCCTGGCACAAAAAAGAGGTTGTTTCTTGAGCGCTGGAAACAGAACTGCTGCTCAGGCCGGTGTCTCACAGGGCTTTTGCGGGTGAGGACCGGTTGGCACTTCTTTTCACGCGACGGATGTATTCCTCTATCCTGTCAAGAAGGGGGGCAAGCGTGTGCTCGTCATTTGCCGAGATGGGGATACCGCGCCACCTGCGTGTGAGCCTTTTTACGGCCAAAGGGTCGATGAGGTCTTGTTTGTTAAGGACCGTGAGCACAGGGATGCTGTCCAAACGAAGGTTTTCGAGGATCCGTTCTACAGATTCTATCTGGTGGGGAAATCTCGCATTGCTTATATCGATGACATGGATGAGAAGGTCAGCGTCTTCAAGTTCTTCAAGGGTGGCACGAAAAGCTGTTATCAATTCCTGAGGGAGTTCTCGGATGAACCCCACCGTATCGGTAATAATGACCTCGGCCTCCTTTGGGAGCCTCTTTCTGCGGCTTGTCGGGTCCAGTGTAGCAAACAGCCTGCTTTCGGCCAGCACTGAACTGCGGGTAAGGGTATTTAAAAGTGTGGACTTGCCCGCGTTGGTATATCCAATGATGGATATGATCGGCAACCCTTTCTTGTTCCGCTTGGCCCGCCGCTGAGCCCGTTGTTTCTGGATGGACGCAAGGGACTTCTCCAGGCGGGCTATGCGATTTCGAACGCGTCGTCGGTCAATCTCCAATTTGGTCTCACCCGGACCCCTGCCGCCAATACCACCAGCGAGGCGAGACATGGCCGTGCCCTTTCCAAGAAGCCGAGGGAGGAGGTATTTGAGCTGAGCCAGCTCCACCTGGATTTTTCCCTCGCGGCTCTGGGCCCGCTGGGCAAAAATATCCAGGATTAGTTGCGTTCGGTCTATAACCTTCAGTTCTATTAGATCCGTAATAGAGCGGATCTGGGAGGGGTTCAGCTCTTGATCGAAAATCAGAAGATCCACGCCTTTTTGTAGCGCCAGAATAACCAGCTCGCTAAGCTTTCCCTGGCCCATGAGAAAGCGAGGATCTACCCGCTGTCGGTGTTGAATGACAGTGTCGATAACCGCAATCTGACAGGACTCTGCAAGCTCCCGGAGTTCTGCCATGGAGTCTTGCGCCACACGTTTAGGGGCTGTGGTAACACTCACAAGAACGGCCTGATCCCATTTTCCTTTTAGCTTCTGAGCCCGTGCTTTGCGGGCAAATTCAGATTCAAGGGACCGGATAAGGCCCTCGCAATCTATGTCAAGCTCCCCTGATCCAAGAGGGGAAAGGATTTCCCAGTTTGCCCCATTTCTGCCTTCCGGAAGGAGGTGGGCGGCATGGACCCGAAGCGGGTACCCCTGGGCATCGATCGTTATGGCAGCCATAAGGTCGAGGTTGAGAAGGGCCAAATCCATGAGATCATCCTGTGTCAGGGGCTCATTTTGGAGATGAGTATGCACACAGCGAAGACCCTTTAGTCGCCCTCCGCCGGAGCGATATTTTTCCAGATTCGGGATCACAATCTGCTGGTGGGTGCCGACCATGACATAGGCAGTCCGCCCGTGGCGATCGAGCAGGATGCCGATCTGACGGCGGATCTCAAAAGAAAGCTGACAAATGGCCTTGGAGAGCTCCGGCGAGACGATATAAGCAGGCGGAGTTTTCCGACGATAAAGATTAGTCAGACGGCGAACCTGGTCTGCCTTCAATCCGCCAATATGTCCATGAACTTTGATTATTCGATTCCTAGGTCACTGCGGATTCTACTGCCGCCGTCCAATCCTCAAACCTGGTGTACTCTTCCAAAAAGGTAAGGTTCACAGTTCCGATGGGGCCATTTCGCTGTTTGGCCACGATGAGTTCAGCAAGCAGCATCCTGGACGGGTCCAGGTCCTTATTATAGACCTTGTCACGATAGATAAATATTATGACATCTGCATCCTGCTCAATAGCTCCGGACTCACGAAGATCAGACAACACTGGTCGCTTATTGGTTCGCTCCTCCACCTTACGATTAAGCTGGGACAACGCAATCACCGGGATGTTGAGTTCCTTTGCCAATGCTTTGAGCGACCTTGAAATTTCAGATATCTCCAATTCTCGGCGTTCGGCAGAGGCCCGTCCCTTCATAAGCTGCAGATAGTCAATGGTGATGAGGCAAAGGCCTTTTTCCATCTTCATGCGGCGGGCCTTGGCCCGTATTTCCAAGGCAGAAATCAATGGTGAATCATCGATAAAGATGGGGATATCGTAAAGCGCCCCGGCAGCCCGGTTAATTCGCGCCAGGTCTGTTTGACTCAAGAACCCACCACGCATGCGCGCTGAGTCGACACTGGCTTCGGCTGAGAGCATGCGCAAGGAAAGTTGCTCTTTTGACATCTCCAGCGAGAAGATTGCCGCAGGTTCTCCTGTTTGAAGGCTCGCATTACGCGCGATGTTCAGTGCGAGAGCGGTCTTGCCCATGCTTGGACGGCCTGCAATCACAATGAGCTCGGCTGGCTGAAATCCAGAGGTTTTCTGGTCGAGATCTTGAAATCCGGTGGGCACCCCGGTGACTAGGACCTTGTTTGCGTAGGCCTCCTCTACGGCTTTGTACGTATCTGTCAGGATGTCTTTCAGAGCGAAAAAAGATGGCTTGACCTTGTTTTCCGAGACGTCAAATATGCTACGCTCGGCAAAATCGAGGACCTCTTCCACATCGCCTCTGTCTTCAAAGCACCGGGTGGTGATAGCCGCGGACCGCTCTATAAGACGTCTCAGGGTGGCTTTTTCTTTGATGATCTTGGCGTGGTGGGAGGCGTTGACGGCCATCGGCACCGTGTCCACGAGCTCAGCCAGATAGGACGCACCACCAACCGATTCAAGCTGTCCCTGTTCTTTCAGCAAGTTTGTAAGGGTCACCAGATCGGCCGGTTCGTTTCTCTCAAAGAGTTCCACCATGCCCTTGAATATCTTGCTATGGACCTCACGGTAAAAGTCCTGCTCGCAAAGAATTTCCAGGACTTCAGGCAGTGTTCTGTTGTCGATCAGAATGGCGCTCAGAATGGATTGTTCCGCCTCAGCGTTGTGAGGTGGAACCTTCTGCAACCAGGGATCATTAGTGCTCATAGGACCTATTCTTCTGCAACCACCTTAACCGTGATCTCTGGGTTGACGTCGGGATGGAGTTGAACAGGTACGATATATGATCCAAGCGTCTTGATAGGTTCAGAGAGCAGGATCGTTTTTCTATCCACCTCAAAGCCTTGAGCCTTCAGTTGATGCTCAATATCTCGCGTTGAAACCGAACCGTAGAGCTTATCATCTTCAGAGACCTTGGCGGCAATAGTGCATATGGCTCCCTGGATCGTCTTGGCCATGGCTTCAGCCTTGCTTAGGTTTTTGACAGTCTTGAGTTCCAACTGCTTTTTCTCTCTTTCAAGCAGTTTGCTGTTTGCAGCCGTAGCCAGGACTGCCTTTTTTTGTGGGAAAAGGTAATTCCTGGCGTAACCGTTGGCCACCGTTACCTCATCTCCAACGGTGCCGAGCGATTCAATAGTCTCTCTGAGAATTACTTTCATTTTTGTCATTCGCTCCTTTTTTCATTCGCCTGAAATCGATCCACACATCAAAAAAGCCCGCTGCAATAACCAGCAGAAGAACAAACTGCTGGATTGCTATGAGGCCGTACAGGATGCCCCTGAGTATTTTTGGAAATTGTTTTTTCTCGAAATAGAAAGAGACGATGGCAATACCCTGGAAGAAGTATATCGTCATCATGATAATCAGACCGTTAGCTCCAAAGAGCTTGAAGCCTTTGTGGGGAAGGAGAACCAGAATGCCGGACAAGATGACCAGCCAGACCAGGGGTTCGGGCGCTTTCCATTTATTGAGGGCGCCAAAGTCCGGGCAGAACAGCTTTCTGCTCTTCAAAAGCGGGCGGGCCAGCAAGAGGTTGCTCCAGACCACAAGGAGGGTCGAGACTATGACGATGGCGGGCATGATGCGAAGCATAACGTAAAGGATGCCTTCCATAGACTGAGCAAGGATGCCGATTTTTTCTTCAGATACGTCCATTTCTCTGTATATGCTCAGGGCCAGTTCAAGGTTCCCGTGCAGATAATTAGATATCTGGTCCCAGAGGCTTTCAGCCGAAATCAGGCCATATAGCGCCAATATCACGGCTCCGGTTCCCAGAATAACACCCGTGGTTACTGCCACTGTTTTCTCCAGGGAGAGATCCATCTCAAACATCTCGGACAGAATGAGCCCTATAAGGCCCAGTTCGAAAAAACACACAGTGGAGGTCACGGAACGCCAGCGCATCGCAGAGGCAACGATGAGGGTAACGGCAACGAGGATGAGCACCCCCCGTGGGCGACCCAGTCTTGACCGGTAGAAAAGGATGGGAAGGGGAACAAACACGCTGAAAAGGAGCCCCACAACCGGAATATACAAACCGGCCAGAGCAATCAGAGTGGTGATTGCGGTGGCCATGAGCAATTCCTTGTGTGGCTCGTTATGGGTGATATGGCTCACAGTGGACTATCCTTCTTGTTGAACACGTCAAGCCGGTTGGTTCCCCAAACTCATGAGGCTTGGAGGCTGTCCGAGAATGAGAGATTTTTTGCAAGGTCAAGGAAGGCGATCCGCCCCCGGCGGATTAACCAGAGGAATACATTGAGTATTTTGAGTCCGCCTCCGGCGGATGAGCCTGACCTGTCTGCGTGCGGACACGCACAGGCCTGACGCAGAGATTGCAGGAAATAGCCGTTCTCGGATAGCCTTCTTGCTGAGCCGAAGGGGTGAGCCACACTATCAGTAAAGGCTCAGGGTGGCTGCGTATGGCATCAGCGCAATAGTCCTTGCCCTTTTTATGGCCGTCGTGAGCTGGCGCTGGTGTTTGGCACAATTGCCGGATATTCGCCTCGGGATAATCTTGCCCCTCTCTGTCGTAAAGAGCCTGAGGGTTCGAGGATTCTTATAATCAACGACAAAGCTGCTGTCTGCGCAAAACCGGCAAATTTTTCTCCTGCGAAACACCCTGCGCTTCTGCCTTCTCTGCCTATACACTGCCATTTGCGGGCTCCTCCTCTTCGTTTGCTTGTTCCTGGTTCTCCTGCCCCTCGGTTTCACCAGTGGTGGGCTCAGATGTCTCTTCCGGTGGAGTCTCCCCTGGCTGAGTCTCCTCTGCTGGAGCCTCCTCTTGAGCCTCGCCTGCTGCTACCTCCTGCACTGGTTCAGGCTTTGATTCCTCCTCTTCCTTTGCGGCCGCCTCGATCTCGGCCTTCACTCGTTCCGGATCGACTTCCTTGTCTATGCAGACCGTCATGTACTTCAAGGCTCGATCATCCAGGCGCAAGTTCCTTTCGAGTTCTTTAACCAGAGACCCACCCCCGCAGAATTCCGTAAGGACATAATATCCGCGGGTCTCTTTCTTGATTTCATAGGCAAGCCTTTTTTCGCCCCATTCATCAAATTTGACGAGAAGGCCCTGGGCATCTGAAATGAGATTCGTGAGCTTGTCTAAAACGGACTGGCGTTCTTCCTGGGAAAGAGCGGGGTTTACGATAACCGTAGTTTCATACCTTCTCACTTTTGACATGTCCTCCTTTTGGATGTTAGTAGCCCCGATCTCGACCGGAGCAAGGAGATAAAAAAAATAATTTATATACAACCCCCACGCTTGTCAAGAGAATTTTGCACCACCCGCCGATCTCCGCTGGCGAGATGAGTTTTCGGTGAGTACCTGGTGCGAGCCGATCAAAGCGCTTGGAACAGCCTTGTAAGTCGTGCTATACGTACGGAAAACAGGCAAGACGCTTGAAGTCCCTGCAAGAGGAACACAGCGCAGTGCCCCCCAAATACGAATACATAGAACACACAGCAGACCTGGGGTTCAGAGCTTACGGCACAAGCCCTGAGTTGTTGTTTGCCAACGCAGCCGAGGCCCTGTTTGAAGTCTTGGTATCCCTCGAAACTATTCGGCCGAAAGAGGAACGGATTGTAGAGGTAGAAGCGCCTGGCTTTGACGCCTTAATGGTCAGTTGGCTAAGCGAACTCCTTTATCTGTTCGATACAGAGGGCCTGCTGCTAAACCTGTTTGAAATCAAGAGGATAGAAGAGGACTACCTGCGAGCAACGGTTTGCGGGGAATTCATGGACCCGGCACGACATGAAATTAGAACCGGTATCAAGGCGGTCACGTATCACAAACTCTATGTGAGAAAGAATGACGGTATGTGGGAAACCCAGGTCATTGTCGACCTGTGAGAATACGTAGAAGGTAGTATAACTCCTCCCTCAACAGAGAGGTAATTCTTATGCCAAGAGATATCGCGGTAGAAAAACTTGATGATTTTCGATGGCTTATCCCAAAGACGGGAAAAATGAGAACCCAAGGGCTTGTCTATACGGATGAGACCATGTTGGCTACAATCAAAAAGGATGCAAGCCTTGAACAGGTGGCCAATGTAGCCTGCCTTCCAGGGATCGTAGGTCGCTCCATGGCCATGCCCGACATTCACTGGGGATACGGATTTCCGATTGGCGGGGTTGCAGCCTTTGACATGGAAAATGGCATCGTCTCCCCAGGAGGAGTTGGTTACGATATCAACTGTGGTGTGCGACTACTTTGTTCCCGTCTGGATGCGGGAGACATTAAGGACCACATCCCAGGGCTTGTGAACGCATTGTTCAGAAATATTCCTTGTGGTGTGGGGTCCCGGCGCAAGGATCTGAAGCTCTCTGCCAGACAAATGAACGATGTTCTTGTAAAAGGGGCCAAATGGACGGTTTCTTGCGGGTATGGAAGCGCAAAGGACCTCGACCATATTGAAGAGGGGGGGTGCATCATGGGCGCCAACCCTGAACATGTCTCTGAAAGAGCCCTTAATAGGGGCAAGAACCAGTTGGGAACCCTGGGTTCAGGAAACCACTTTGTGGAAGTGGGCTTTGTGGAAGAGATCTACGACGAAACTGTTGCCGAGGCTTTATCCTTGCACAAAGGTCAGGTCACAGTGATCGTGCATACCGGCTCGCGGGGCCTAGGCCACCAGGTCTGCGATGATTATATCAAGCTAATGCTGAAGGCCTCGGGCAAGTATAAGATAGATCTGCCCGACAGACAGCTTTGCTGCGCACCTCTCTCCTCCAAGGAAAGCAGTCAGTACCTTGCGGCCATGGCCTGCGCGGCTAATTTTGCTTTCTGCAATCGTCAGCTCATTGCTTACTGGGTGCAGGAGACCATTCAGGACGTGCTCCAAATGGGACCAGGAGAACTCGGGCTCAGTCTTGTGTATGATGTCTGCCACAATATGGCGAAAATCGAAACTCATGAGGTGGATGGGAGACAAAAGCAACTATGTGTTCACCGCAAGGGAGCCACCAGGGCGTTCCCCCCCCAATCCCCGTTTATCCCACAGGACTACAAAGAGGTCGGCCAACCCGTCTTGATTCCAGGAGACATGGGCCGGTATTCCTATGTTCTTGTGGGCACCGACACAGCCATGAAAGAGACCTTTGGCAGCACCTGCCACGGGGCCGGCAGACTCCTCAGCAGGCACCAGGCCAAAAAGGTGGCCAAAGGACGGGCTATTGTCAGGGAGCTTGAGGACAAGGGCATCTATGTTCGAAGCGCCGGCAAGGGAACCCTTGCGGAGGAGATACCTGAGGCCTATAAGGACGTAAGCAGTGTAGTGAACGTAGTCCACAACGCAGGGATCGGGAAGAAGGTGGCCAGGTTGAAACCGCTGGGGGTGATAAAAGGATAACAGCTTGTTACTCTTTAGAATTCTTGACATAAATC
>JAFGFW010000154.1 GCA_016930875.1 Deltaproteobacteria bacterium
ACCACGACAAAACATAATCCCGATCTTGCCAGTCATGTTTGATTCTGCCCATCAATACGCTATGGCCACACCAGCGATAGCTATCGAGTTGAGACATATCCTTTACCAGCTTTGCCCTCGCTATAGGGGTAAGAAATTAGGAAAAATCGGAAAACAGTTTGGTGTGAGCGAATCAGGGGGAACTCAGGCGAGTCGAAGAATTCGGATGAAGCAAGAGAATGACAAAAAGTTCGCAAAGCTTATCACGAAGATGGTAAAATAACTGCCTTTGTCAAATGTGTAGGTCTGGCACCCATGTTTTCCCGTTGACGACAGTTGTTCAGCGTGTCACGGAAAGGTCCAATCCCCACTTCTTCATGGCCGCGATGCCCCCTGACACATTGCGTGTATCTTTTATCCCTGCCTGATCAAGCATGAGTTGGGCTTCATAAGAGCGCATTCCGGTGTTGCAGATCAGCACCACTTGTTTGTCATGAGGTACCTCCCCGATCCTGTCCCTCAGTGTCTCCTGAGGAATGCTTTTCCAGTGGAGCGGGTATTTGTTGACAAAGGGCTCTGCATTCGCCCAGCCCCGGCAGTCCAAGAAGAAAGCCTCGCCTTTCTCCCTTTTTTCCCACAAATCAACGAAGGCCTCTGCGTCCAGGCCCCGGTTCTTTCCGGCCAGGACGTTTTCCGCCACATTCCCCAGGGTATTCACAATATCCATAGCCCCTGAAAAGGGCGGTGAATAGGCAACTTCCAGGTTGCTGATGTCTGCTGTGGTAGGCCTGTATTTGAGCATCGCAGCCACGGCGTCCACCCTGCCTGCCGTGCCGTATCCCGTGTTTCCGAGTCCCTGGATGCCCAGGACTCTTCCGGTTCCCTTTTCCACCACAAGTTCTAGATACATAAGATCCTTGTCAGGATGAAAGTGGGCGTGATCGAACTGAACAACAAAGGCTGTCGTTGCGTCAAACCCTTCCTGGTATGCCATGTCTTGGCTCAAACCAGCACCGGCAATCGATATCTCAAAGAGCTTGACTACAAAACTCCCTACGGTTCCCTCAAAGCGCCTGTTTCCGCCCGCCAGGTTGGTCCCGATGATGCGTCCCTGCTTGTGGGCCAGCGCATCGGACGGGCAGAAAACTGGTTTGCCGGTTATCAGATGGGTGATTTCCACACAGTCTCCGCCGGCGTAGATATGGGGGTCCGAAGTCTCCATCTTTCCATTCACGACCACAGCTCCTGTCGGTGAAACCGCCAGGCCCGCCTCACGAGCCAGTTCCGAATTGGGGGTCACACCCGAAGCGATGAGGACCAAATCGGCCTCAATCGTACCCTCACTCGTGACAACCCGTTCTACCTGGTTTTCGCCTTCCAGACGCTCAACCTGCTGTGACAGGTAAAAGGAGATACCGTTTTCTTCCAGATGGTGCTGTACCATGCGGGCAAGGTTTCGGCTGATCATCCTTGGCAGCAACTGGTCCCCGGCTTCCACCACCCCGGTTTCGATGCCCCACATGTCCGAAAGGGCCTCTGCCATCTGCAGGCCCATAAGGCTCGCCCCAATAACAAGGGCCCTTCCCACTTTGCCGCCGGCAATCGAGTCCTTAATGGTTACTGCGTCATTCAAATTGTATGGTGCACATACACCTTCAAGGTCCACGCCCGGTACGGATAAAGGTTTTGGCCTGCCTCCAGTAGCCAGTACGAGCTTGTCATAAGATAGGGCGTCTTTTTTTCCATCCATGGTATTTTCTATGAGAACTCTTTTTTGGCGCCGGTCTATGCTGAGGCCCCTGGTGTGAGTCATCACGGTGATATCCTTGGCACCGCTGAAGAATTGCTCATCTCGCGGCATCTGAAAACTCGTCGCCCTGAGCTGCCCTATATCGCTCACGTCGCCGGAGACGAAGAAGGGGATGCCCGATCTTTCGTGAAAAACGAGGCCATTCTGGTCCATGATCGTAACCGTTGAGTTTGGCTCCACCCTCTTGAACCGACATGCTGCCTTCGGCCCGAGAGCCCCGGCACCTATAACAACGACCTCTGTTTTCATGAGAACCTCCTTTACGATTTGAAAATTCCGCATTTCTATAGTGCAGCCGAGGCCCCTTTGCAATGGTTTTCCCTTCCTTGATGAACCGTCATGCATCGGGCACATCACCTGTCTCCCTGCCAGCGAAGTGCTTGTTCTAACTTATTTTTGGTTCATCTCGGGGGCGTGGGACCATATCAAGGCTCAGGGCCCATGAGCTACTACTACGAGGTCCCGACAAATCACGAAGGAGGGTGATCTTGAACCAGTAACATTTCCTGGCTTGATAGTCGATCTCAATAAGGAGAAACTCTGGAAGTACAGAATCTTGGTTATTCCCCAGATGAATGAAGGAGACATTCGCCCCCTTTGCGGTTTTATCGCCTCGATAGATCCTTCGCTGCGTGTATATTTTCTCGCCTTCCGGCCCAACTTTGTTCTGAAAGCGCACCCGGGGAGCATGACGTTATTGACTAGCTTGACTTAGCCTTTCATTCTCCTTGTGATCGCTTTGGAGATGGCAGATGTAGAAACCCCGAGCTGTCGGGCTGCT
>JAFGFW010000155.1 GCA_016930875.1 Deltaproteobacteria bacterium
ATGAAAAACGAATATCCAATACCGATTCAGCCGTCGTAGCTAAAGCTACTATGGCGAAGTCGGCACATTCAACCTGTCGAGAGCCTCAAGGTCGTGCGACGGCTATTTCTATTTCTTTTCAGCCCTTCGACCCCGCTCAGGGCCGTGAGTCCCTCGACTTGGCTCGGGACCGTGAGCCTGTCGAACGGCCTGTCAAACGGCCGTTTTGATACTCGTAATGAAAATCTTAATTAATTCTTCTGTTTCTTGTTTTCCTATTCAACATTCGATGTTGAACGTTCGATGTTCGATGTTCATTTTTTTGTAACCGTGAACGGTTACCTACACCCTTTCAATCCTCTCCCAGCCCCAGAGCCCGTAAGGCTTAAAAAGCAAGAAAATAGCCATAAAAGCAAAGGGCGCTATCTCTTTCACACCACCAGGGAAGAACCTGTCAAGGTAAGCCCCGCACAGATTCTGAAGTACTCCTATGATGATCCCGCCAACAATGGCTCCAGGCACGGAATTGAGCCCTCCAAGCACTACTGCCGGCAGAACCAGTAGTCCCAGATAGCCCACGGAAATATTCAGGCCGTTGATGTTTCCCAAAAGAGTGCCCCCAACCCCGGCTGCCATGAAGGCTATGGCCCAGGCCGTAGCATAAACAAACCTGGCGCTAATCCCAAGGGACAAGGCGGCCATTTCATCATCTGCCGTGGCCTGCATGGCCAGGCCCCAGCGGGTGTATTGAAAGAAACCTACAAATATACACAGGAGAACAATGGCAGCCACAAAACTCCACAGATAGACCTGGCCGATGACCAGCGGTCCAATGTGGATCGGCTCCAATGAAAAAACAGGGGGCGTAAACACACGGGTATCGGTCCCCCATATGAACTCCACAACCCCTTTGAAAAAAAATGAAAGCCCCACCGTAACCATAATGACCGTCAGGATCGGTTCTCCGATGAGTCTGTCCAGAAAGATCCTTTCAGTCAAGATCCCCAAGATGAACCCAATGATCAGCGAAAAAAGAAGGGCAAGGAGAAAAGGAACACCCATGGAATAGAAGCTCAAGGAGACATAGGCCCCGATGAGAGTCAGTTCGCCCATGGCCAGATTGAGCACTCCTGAACACTTATATATCAGGACCCATCCAAGGGCTACGAGGGCATAGATGCCTCCCACCATGATACCGGTGGTTAAGGTCATTAGGAAAAGTTCCATAGTCTGCTCCCCTTTCTCTAACCGTTCACGGAATTTCTGAAATCCCAAATTCCAAGCATCAAATTACAAATAAATCCCAAATCTCAAGCATCAAATTACAAATACCAATGACCTGAACTATTTTGATTTTCCCAGTATTGATGAAAATATCTTTTTCAATTCATTTGCCTCTTGTGTCAAGCTTTGGGCATCATCAGCATTCTCTAACCTGTTCGTCTCATGAATTAATCTGATCCAATAGGCGCTTTCTTTTGCTTCTTTACGGCTTATTTTCATCCTCATTAAGAAGTCTTTTTTGCTTAATGATTCGTTGGCCTCCCTGTAATTTGCGCCGACTGAACCGGAGGCTTTCACCACTTGTTTGCCATCCTCAATATTTGCAATTGTCTTCGGCAACGCCTTAACGAAAAGCCTAACAGCTTTAGCGAATTGGAATGTTCTTTCTTCAAGATCATATGTTGGTTTGGAATTTTGAATTTCGGTCATTGGAATTTGTTTGTTATTTCAGATTTGTTATTTGAGATTTCCGCTAACTGAACTATTCCTACTCCCTACCGCCTACTCCCTACTGCTTACTGCTTACGCGCTCACCTTACGAATTTGCAGATCCGTCTTTATGCGCGACTTCCGCCCATCTTCGTACGTAATCGTGGTGTCAATATGAACAACATCTGTCTCAGAATAAAGGGCGTTTACGATTTCCTCATACCTCTTTTCCACAAAGGCCCGGCGCAGTTTTCTGGTCCTTGTAAGCTCATCATCATCAGCGTCAAACTCCTTGTAAAGATTGATGAATTTTCTTATCCTGGCCACTTCGGGAAGGTCTTTGTTGGCCTGCCGGATTTGTTTTTCTGCCAGATCATAGACTTCTGGCTTCTGAGAAAGTTCCGGATAACTCGTATAGCTAAGCTTTTTTTCATCTGCCCACTTGCCCACCACAGCATAGTCGATGCAGATAACCGCAGTCACGTAATCTCTCTTGTCTCCGATGACCCATGAATCCCTCAAATAGGGACTGAACTTTAGGCGGGTCTCCAAATATTGAGGCGAAAAAGGTCTGCCGTCCCTGAGTGTCATAACGTCCTTGGAACGGTCGAAAACCACCAGGTGACCCTCTTCATCTATAAAGCCCCTGTCACCGGAATAAAGCCACCCTTCCTTCAAGGTTTCTTCCGTGGCTTCGGGATTCTTGTAATATCCCAGGAACACAGACGGGCTCCTTGATAAGATTTCGCCGTCCTCGGCAATCTTGACCTCGGTCTCAGGCAGGGCTATGCCGACAGTATCAAATTTGATGTCTCCATCTCGATGGACCACGGAAATGCCGGCAATCTCCGTCTGCCCGTAAATCTGTTTCAGGTTCACCCCCAGAGCGTGAAAAAAACGAAAGTGATCCGGGCCCATGGCAGCCCCTCCAGAGTAAGCATAGCGCACACGGGACAGTCCCAGGTGGTCCTTTAGCTTTTTCTGCACGCTTATGTGGGCCAGCCATTTGAGGCATCTCCAGTACCACGGAACCCTGCTTTTCTGGAATCGAAGGTCGGCAACATGATAGCCGATCTTAGCGGCTAGGTCGAAAATCTTTCTCTTTGCCCATGAAGCATCCAGGTGCTTGACTTGAACCGTGCGAGTCATCTGCTCGTAGAGGCGCGGGGGAGCAAACATGACGTGAGGGCCGATCTCACGGATGTTTTCCTGGGCAGTGTCGGGCTCTTCCGGAAAATTTATGGTAAAGCCTATCTGGAGGCCGCAAGAAATCGACATCATCTGCTCGCCGATCCAGGCAAAGGGAAGGTATGAGACAAAATCATCCGTTTGATGGCACGGGTCTACGGACATGAGGCTGTTGCCCATACTCAGCAGGTTCCAGTGAGATAGCAAAGCCCCTTTTGGCAAAGCCGTGGTGCCTGAAGTATAAAAGAGCAAGGCCACTTCATTACCGTGGCCTTTACGGATCATATCTTCAAATAGACCCGGCTCCTTCTGTTCAAGCTCTCTGCCCAAATGTTCAACCTCTTTTATACTTATCAGGCAATTCTGATGGTAGTTACGCATCCCTTTGGGATCATCCCAGATGATCTTTTCAAGATTGGGACATTCATCGAGAATGGAAAGGGCCTTGTCCACCTCTTCCTGGCCTTCACCAAACAGGAATTTTGCGTCGGAATGGCCGACAATATACTTGACCTCGTCAATAAGGCAATCCTGAAACAACCATACGCCCACTCCACGGGCACACAAAGTAGCCATCTCGGCCCATAACCCTTCGGGACGGTTGTCGCCGATCATGGCAACCTTGTCCCCATCCTTAAGGCCAAGACTAACAAGACCCAAAGCGAGGTATTTGACATTTTCCAGGTAGTCATGCCAGGTGATGGGTCTCCATATGCCAAACTCCTTCTCCCGCATGGCGACCTTGCCCTTGCCATAGGCCTTTGCCCGTTGCAAGAACAGTTTTGGAATTGTTAAGTCCTTCGTAACCTCCATGCCGACAAGCCCTATTTTACCTCCGCGTGGCGTACAAATCCTCTTCACCCAGGTACGCCTTGATCACCTCGGGGTGGTTTTGCACCTCCTCCGGGGTGCCGTCAATAATCTTGTTTCCGAAGTTGAGCACAAACACATGATCGGAAATATCCATGACCACGCCCATGTCATGTTCCACCAGGACACAGGTAACCTTCCAGCGCTCCTCTTCGTTAACGTCTAAAATGAAGCGAGCCATGTCCTCGACTTCTTCAAGATTAAGGCCGGCCAAAGGTTCATCCAGGATCAATACCTCGGGCTGCAATGCAAGCGCGCGTCCCAACTCGACCCGCTTTTGAAGACCGTAAGGGAGCATGCCGACGGGTTTGTCCCTGATGTGCTCGATCTCCAGAAGATCAATGATCTCCTCTTCGATAAACTCCCGGTGCATAATCTCTTCGCGCGCGGTTTTGCCCAAGTACAAGGCCCCACGGAGCATGCCGGATTTGAGATGGATATGGCGACCGAGGCGAATGTTATCGATGACTGTCATCCCGCCAAAGACCTCAACCTTCTGAAAGGTCCTGGCAATGCCCAGTTCGGCCCGCTCATAAGGCTTGAGTTTATCAATGCTCTGTCCCTTAAAATAGATATTTCCCTTCTGTGGACGGTAAAGCCCATTTATGCAATTCATCATTACCGTCTTGCCGGCCCCGTTCGGTCCGATAATGGAATGTATCTCCCTTTTTCTTACTTCCAGGCTTATACCTGCCAGGGCGCCGACCCTTCCGAAATACATGTGAACATCCTCCAATTCCAAGAGGACGTCACCCTCCATGATCTCACTTGGCACAAACAACTGTATTGGTCTCCCTTTGCCGAATAAATTCATCGGCCAATCTAATCTGTCACTTCTGAAGTTCGCGTCTTCAGGTCCGCCTTGGGCGGGACTCCTTGGAATGACAACGAATTGTTCGTATCAGAGGAGTTGCCGCAAATTGTCGAGGACTTGCGATACCCTCCCGTAAACGCTTGTTCTTAGTTGAAAAAACGTACCTTGTCAAGAACACATTGAGCTATTTTTCCCTCTCAAAGCGCCAGAATACGACATCAAGCTTGAAATCGCTTGAGAACCCGGTTAAAGCCGGGCATGGCTTTCGTGATGGTGTTGTCATCCACACAAAAGGCAATGCGAAAAAAACCGGGAGACCCGAACCCCCTGCCCGGCACAGTCAAGATCAACTCCTCCTGCAAGGCCCTGACAAAGGCTACGTCATCGGCAATGGGGCTTTTGGGAAAAAGGTAGAATGCGCCTTTTGGCATGATGAATTCGTACCCACACGTTGAGAGGCCATCGCACAGGAGATCCCTCTTTGCCTGGTAAACCCCTGCATCAACTGAGACGCCCTGTAAGGATCCAATGGCCCGTTGCATCAAGGCCGGAGCGTTTACATAGCCCAAGATGCGATTGGCAAGTGTCATGCCGGCCAGAAGATCGTTTCTGTAAGTTGCTTCAGGGTTTACCACCAAAAAGCCTATCCGCTCCCCCGGGATTGAAAGATCTTTTGAATAAGACGTGACAATCATAGTCTCGCAATAAAGGGGAAACAGCGAGGGCACCCGCACTCCGTCAAAGGCGATCTTTCGGTAAGGTTCATCGGAGATAAGATAAAGCGTCCGTTTTGATCTGCGACCCTCATCTTGCAAGAGCGCGCCAAGTTGCCTGAGGCTTTCCTCAGAATAGACTTGACCCGAAGGGTTATTCGGCGAATTGATAAGAACGGCCTTGGTTTTTGGCGTGATGGCGTCCTTGATTGTCTCAAGGTCAAGGGTGAAATCCGATTTGCTTGGCACAGTCCTGAGCGTTCCCCCGTGATTATCTACATAAAAATCGTACTCCACAAAATAAGGGGCCGGCGTAATGACCTCATCACCTGAATTCAGGATTGCCTTCAGGATCACATTCAGGGCGCCGGCAGCCCCACAGGTCATAATGATGTCATCTGCTGTAATCGCAACGCCCTGTTCCTTGGAGAGGAACTCTGCAACCGCCTTTCTTACAGACGGATATCCTGTATTTGGCATGTAGGCATGGTATCCAGGCTCTGAGGCCTTTGCCACGTCGATGAGAACCTCTTTAAAGCGGGCAGGTGGTTCAAGGTTTGGGTTCCCCAAACTGAAATCAAAGACATTCTCGACGCCACACTTTGCCTTGAGCTGAGCGCCTTCCTCAAACATCTTTCGAATCCACGAGGACTTTTCCAGAATTGTGTGAATCTTTTCAGCGATGGTCATGGCCATTTCTCCCCAAAAATCTTGTTATAGGATCTTTTCGCTGTTTTCTATGGCGAAAAAAACATGACACGTCATCTCTTTCGTGGTAAAAAAACCGTCAAAGCTTCATCAATCTCAGAAAAACAAGAGGTAGCATTCATCATGATAAGAGCACGTATCGTTGGCACAGGTTCCACTACTCCAAAGAGGATCCTTACGAATAAGGACCTGGAGGCAATTGTGGACACAAGCGACGACTGGATAATACGGCGTACAGGAATCAAGGAGCGACGCATTTCCACAAACGGACGAGGCGAAAACACATCGGAATTGGCTACTGTGGCGTCACTAAAGGCCCTGGAAATGGGCGGCATTTTGCCTGGAGACCTTGATATGATTGTTGTAGGCACGGTGACACCAGACCGTCAATTCCCATCTGCCGCGTGTTTTGTGCAAAAGGCGCTCAACGCCAGCAAAGCCGTGGCCTTTGACGTGTCTGCCGGATGTTCGGGTTTCCTTTACGGCCTCTCTATCGCGAATAATGCCATTGCCACCGGAACCTGCAAGAACGCCCTGGCCATTGGAGCCGAACGTCTTTCGTCCATCACAAATTGGGAAGATCGAAGCACCTGCGTCTTGTTAGGCGACGGGGCCGGCGCCGTGGTTCTCACGCCCAGTACAAACGACGATGGGATTCTTTCAACCCACCTACAGTCGGACGGGAATTTCTGGAACCTCCTTTACTCCTATGACGAGAGGTCCAAGATTCCCGAAATCCTGGATACGATCGAAGGAAAGCCGTTTTCTTTAAGAATGGAAGGAAATCGGCTTTTCAAAAAAGCGGTAACCTGCCTGGCTGACATTGCCGCCGCGGCTCTGGAACACAATGGGCTCTCCTGTAATGACATCAAATTATTGGTCCCACATCAAGCCAACCTCAGAATTATCCGGGCTATGGCTGAAAGGCTGACGATCCCCATGGAACGGGTCTATACGAATATTGAGAAGTATGGCAATACCTCTTCCGCCACAATACCGATTGCCCTGGACGAGGCCAACCGAGAAGGCTTGCTAAAACAGGGTGACCATGTCCTTCTGGTGACATTTGGAGCTGGCCTAACCTGGGGAGCGTCCATAGTGAAGTGGTCCTTTTAGTCGACCCCCTCTACGCGGTCTACTTCCGGAACTTCTTTTTTGAGGAATTTCTCGATTCCGTTTTTCAAAGTCATCTGAGACATGGGACAGCCCTTGCACGCCCCCTGAAGACGAACCTTTACCACCCCGTTATCAACGCTTACCAGTTCCACATCCCCGCCGTCAGCCTGTAGCATGGGCCGTATCTTGTCGATAACCGCTTGAACCTCTTCCTGCATCGTTGCATATCCTCCTTTGGATTTTCAGATTGTCGTTACCATAAACGCAGTCGCTGTTTTTTGCAACCGGTATTACGCTAACCCACCTCACCCGCTCCTCTGCGCGTAAAACTCCCTCTTGAAAAGAGCAAAGCTTCCCTCGCGGATGGCCTCTCGCATCTTGCTCATAAGGGTCATGAAGTAATGGATATTATGGATACTATTTAAACGCTGGGCAAGAATCTCTTTTGCCATGAAAAGGTGGCGCAAATAGGCCCGTGAGTAATTCCTGCACGTATAGCAAGAACAGTCGGCTTCCACCGCTCTTTCGTCGTCCCGATACCGGGCATTGCAAATGTTCAAAGTCCCGGTGCGGACAAAAAGCTGGCCGTTTCTTGCATTGCGAGTGGGAATCACACAATCAAACATGTCCGTGCCGAGTGAAACAAGTTCTACCAGATCTTCCGGCGCTCCTACGCCCATGACATATCGGGGAAGCAAGTCCGGAAGGAGCGGAAGGGTGAAGGCGCAAACATCAAGCATTGCGTCCTTTGGCTCCCCAACACTCAAACCGCCCAAGGCATATCCGTCAAAGCCCATGTCAGTGAGGGCCTTGACACCCTGGGATCGAAGGTCTTGAAACATGCCTCCTTGAACAATCCCGAAAAGAGATCCACTGTTCTTATTGCGGCTTTCTTTGCAGCGCCTTGCCCAGTCGATACTCAAAGTCAAAGACTTACTGGCATCCGCGGCAGTGGCTGGATACGGTGTGCACTCATCAAGACACATCATGATGTCAGAGTTCAAGGCCTCCTGGATCTCAATAGCCTTTTCCGGTGTCAAAAGGTGTCTTGAGCCGTCCAGGTGGGACTGGAAAGTGACTCCACGCTCAGAAATCTCCCTGAGCTTTGCCAGACTAAAGACCTGGTAGCCACCACTGTCCGTCAGGATAGGGCCGTCCCAGTGCATGAACCGGTGAAGCCCGCCGAGGTTGGATATGACATCGTGTCCGGGACGAAGGTAAAGGTGATATGTATTGGCCAGGACGATTTGGACCCCTAGATCGCAAAGCTCCTCAGGCGTGAGGGATTTGACCGTGGCCTGAGTGCCCACAGGCATAAAAGCCGGGGTGTCGACGGGCCCATGGGCGGTATCAATCCTGCCCAGCCTGGCGCTGTTTTCTGATGATCTATGTATGATCTCGAATGAAAAAGTCATAGTTGTCGGTTTGGCCTAACATATCAACATCGCATCTCCGTAGCTGTAGAAACGGTATTTCGTGTCGATTGCTTCCTGATAGGCATCCAGGATAAACTCCCGGCCTGCAAAGGCTGAAACCAGCATCAACAATGTGCTTTCGGGAAGATGGAAATTGGTAATTAAGGCGTCGATTATCTTGAACCGAAAGCCGGGATAGACAAAAAGGTCACACTTGCCCGATCCGGGCGCCACACGGCATGCCCTGTCAGATGCATATTCGAGCACCCGCACGGATGTAGTGCCCACCGCAATGATACGCCGGCCATCAGCCTTGGCTTGGTTGATGGCCAGGGCAGTTCTGTCTGTAAGTTCGTATGTCTCAGAATGGATTTTGTGTTGCCTGATATCCGAAACCCGCACTGGCAGAAATGTCCCGTAGCCCACATGAAGCGTGATGGCAATGACCTCAACGCCCAGATCGGTGAGCCCCTCAAGGAGATCGGGCGAGAAGTGGAGCCCGGCAGTGGGCGCTGCCACAGCCCCTTCTTTTTTGGCGTAAACGGTTTGGTAAGCCTGATAATCGTCACACGGTGGGACTCCTTGCCCGTTCCTCTTGATATATGGGGGAAGAGGGATCTCGCCTATTCTTTCCAGGAGGGCGCCAAAGTCTCCCTGGAAACGAAAAGCCATTCTGAACACGCCTCTCGCGCCTTCCAGGACAGTTGCCCTGAGCCCTCCGGCAAAGCAGATCTCTGATCCCGGACGGGGAGGCTTGGATGCCTTGACCAAACACTCACCAATAAAGTCACCTGAACCCTGTGATCCTGACGTCTGACCCTTCTTTGCTCCCTGAACGATTATCTGTTCTTGTTGTATATCTCCTGCATAGTCGAGAAGCAGGACCTCAACCTTTCCCCCGGTCTCCTTGGCGCCCTTGAGTCTACCCTTAACAACACGGGTGTTATTTACGACCAGAAGGTCTCCTGGACGAAGCAGCCCCAACAGATCTCTAAAAGAATGGTGAGATATTTTATGGCCCATCCTTTCCAGGAGCATGAGACGGGATTGATCCCGGCGGGACGCGGGCGCCTGGGCAATCAGCTCTTGAGGAAGAGTGTAATCGTAGTCACTCAGGAGATACATCTGTTCACGACCGTCCAAAATAGATCAAACCAAGTCCGGCCATCATCAGGAGGAATCCCGTGATCCTGACAGTTGAATCCGGCAACTCAGCCATTTTTCTAATCCACACTTTCATCCTTGCAGGGGCGGCGAAATAAGGAAGCCCCTCCACTATCATGACCATCCCAAGCACACACAGAAAATATTCCATCCTATCCCTCACAGTTCGTTTTGGGCATTAGTCCGTTATTAACGAGATTCGTGTTTTTTCTGCCAGAAAATATTCGCGATACACCGTTTTTCGATACTGACAAATAATTGAGGGATTGAGGAATTCCGCGATTGAGGAATTAAAAGTACGCGGCACCATTCAATTCCCAAATTCCCCAATTCGCAATTCCTCAATTCTGGTCTATCCGGGTTAGGTTATAGTATTCCGTCACTTGCTTTGTCAAAAGAAAAGCCGGCCGTCCCGTTTGCCTTTTCAGGGGACATCTGGTAAGAAAATTCAAAATGATCCGGACTGAAAGGAAGCTATGAAAGAGTCAGAAATCATTTGGAAACCTACTAAGCAATATATTGAAGGGTCCAATGTGAAGGACTTCATGGAGCAATGGGGAATCAGGACGTACAAAGAACTGTATCAGAAATCCGTAAAGGACATTAAATGGTTCTGGCCCGCCGTCATGGACTATTTGGGCGTCCACTGGCACAGGAGATACGACACGGTCCTGGATCTTGACGGTTCCAGGTCCTTTGAGAGAGCGCGCTGGTTTGTGGGAGGCAAGCTCAGCATTGCCTATAATTGTCTGGACCGCCATGCCGTGGACCCTTGCTCAAAAAATCGCCTGGCTTTTATCTGGGAGGCCGAAGACGGCACGGTGGGAAAATGGACCTACCTGGATGTTCATGTGGCCGCCAACCAGTGTGCCAATGCCCTGAAGTCCCTGGGTGTGAAGAAAGGCGTGGCGGTTGGTCTGTATATGCCCATGATCCCCGAACTTATCGTGGCTTTCTGGGCCTGCATGAAATTGGGGGCGCCCATCATTCCGATATTTTCAGGTTTTGGGGCAAAACCCTTGGGTGTGAGGCTGGCAGACGCCAAGGCAAGGGTTCTCCTGACCGCAGATGTGGGTTTCTACAAGAAAAAACCCGTTCCCCTTAAGGCGACGTGTGACAAAGCCGCCAAAGGTGTACCGAGTCTCCGTCATGTCGTGGTGGTCAGCCGGCAGAAAGACGACAAAGTCCCCTGGGTGAAAGGCCGCGACATATGGTGGCACGATCTGGCGCCAAAGCAATCCTCAGAATTTGAAACTGCTGTCCTCGATGCCGAAGACCTTGCCATGATTCTTTATTCGTCCGGCACCACGGGCAAGCCAAAAGGAACGCTCCATCGCGTTGGGGGCGTCTTGGCGCAGGTTGTCAAGGAGCTGGGTTTTCACTTTGACGTGAAACCTGACGCCAGATTTTTTTGGATCACGAACATCGGTTGGATGATGGGACCGTGGGAAGTCATAGGGGTCCAGCATTTTGGAGGTTGCTACCTAATATATGACGGGAATCCCCTGTATCCGAATCACGAGCGGGTCCTTGACATGGTCACACGCCACAGGCTCACGCACCTGGGCCTTTCTCCCACTTACGGTCGAAGCTTGAAAACAAAAGGAGAGGAATGGATAAGAAAATATGACCTGTCTTCTCTGAAATTCCTCGGCTCCACAGGGGAGCCTTTTGACCCTGAAAGTTACATGTGGGTCTTTGAAAATATCGGGCAGGGTCGCGCGCCCATCATAAATATCAGCGGTGGAACAGAGATGTGTGGCTGCCTGGTCTCTCCCTCCCCCCTTACCCCGCTTAAACCCTGTTCTGTTGGGATGCCCGGGTTGGGCATGGCCATCGGGATCGCCGACGATGACGGCAAGCTGATCAGTGTGGGCAAGGGGCACCTTGTCCTCCTAAAGCCGGCGCCATCACTGACCAGGGGATTTCTTGGCGACTGGCAGCGCTACATTGACACTTATTTTTCATGGGAGACTAATCCTGATGTCTGGTACCACGGAGACTACATAAAGAGGGACAAGGACGGACAACTCACCCTCCACGGCAGGTCGGACGACACCATCAATGTGGCAGGTGTTCGCAC
>JAFGFW010000156.1 GCA_016930875.1 Deltaproteobacteria bacterium
AGTGGCCTCACTATCCTGGTTGACGGCGATCAAGATCGGTATCATCGTCGTGCTGATCATGCTCATACGGGATGTTGTGTCTAGGAAAAAAAAGCAGACTATTTCAGAATAGCCATGGACTGCTCAGACGCTATGAAGCCATTAGAGAGGATTTCAAAATAAATGAAAGGGGGACCTGACCGCTATACGTTATAGGAGATTAAAAACAGCATATGAGCGATGTGAATCCCGTACATTATCTTATCCATCTGGAGCCGAACCTTGAGGAGTTTGCCTTTAAAGGGAGCACAGAGATTTCGGTCAGGGCGGATGTACCCGTCAAATAGATCTCCATGAACAGCGTGGAGCTTGACGTATGGAAAGCGATGGTGAATGGTGAGAAATGGGGACGGGTCAATTATTCACTTCTTGAAGGATTATCTTGTCTGCCTTCGAAATCATTGAACCCAAACATCCCTCATGGTTCCTTATCAGGCAAGTCCATGCGCGATGGCAAAGGACTTGTTGGTATTACACTCTCTCTCGCCCTTTTCTCACGGCCCTCGGCCCCATCAAGGTTCAGACACCTGCCCAAGTGGTCTTTCACACAATCCATAGATTTAATGATCTTTTGAAGTATACCACGAATTTCCTTGTCATTCTAATAGAATACCGCCTTTTGTCAAACAAAGGATGTAAGACGGTATTGGCCTGATCAGAGAACAAACATTAGGATGGTTTCTTGGCAGTAAGCCGGGTGGACGCGGTATTTCTCCATGGTGATGTCAGAAAACCTCGTTTGGAGATATCTTGCCAGAAGCCCAAGATATCAGCCGCATCGAAAGCCTTGGATATGTCTGACTGACCGGGAGGTGATGGTGTCGGCCTTTCAGTTACTTGAAAGGCCTCGTTGGGCTCACGGCACGGTTGAAAAGGCCGAATAAGATTTTTCCCTCCACACTCATGATTTGATTCGGGAAGTCTTGATCCCTCCCAACCTATCGATTACAGGAAGAAAACTAAACCTTCCTGGTGTTGACACCTCGTCCGAAATTGCAAACATTTAACGATAGTCGTCAAGGGGTCTAAAGTCCCCAATCCTCCCCACGTATAAAAGCCGATTTTTCTTGACATGCGTCGCCGATTTGGGTTGAGGTATATACAGTATTCTCTTCCAATCCGACAACCTCCACTTGGGAGAATCCCCATGGAGAAACCCCTTAAAATGTGCAAGCCTCTCTCCTGCTAGGGAATTGCATGCCCTACCAGGAGTTTCATATTCCATTTACAATAATGCTGTGCACATCACTAGATGGGGACAAAAAGCCGCAAATATTTCCCACAGTGTGAATTACATTCATAGCATGTTGCATGGGTTTCGATGAATTGAACTTCAGGCAAACCTGTTTATGCCGCTAACACACCTCAGTGGCATTCAACACCATCAAAATATAAGCCCAAAAATGCGTGACCGGGGAGAAACTGATCTCTTCGGGGAGTCAGGCGTTATGTTGGAATATTTTTTCAAGGTTACCCTTTTGGTGGTCGGAACGGCAACGGGCCTATTTACCGGGAACTTGCTTTCACCTGCCTCAACCTTATCTGATGAGGGGAGAGGAACACCGGTGGACTGTCGTAAAAATCGGGTTACTGAGTATCATAGCAAAATCGGCGCAGGGTTGAACCTTTTGCTCACCTTGCGAAACCACGAACATTTTCCCCAGGATATGAAACATATTTTGATTCGAAACACCGTGAGCGTAAGCGTAAATTTTACGCATGAACTCAATGCTTCGGAAATGCCGCCAATAGAAGCGCTGGGAGTAACGTTTAAGAGATTGCCTAATGGTGAAATAGCTCATACCGGGACTGTTTATGGTGCGGCAGTGCCATGGGATCGAGTGGGAGATCTGGCGGAATTGGAGAAAGTCGTTCGCATAGAGTCGACGTGGAAACCAAAAGTAGAAAGACCTATCACCCAAGGTGCGAATGAATGAGAAGTACTTTGGAGAGGGATCAGTTGGAAAACCTGACGACATTGAGATGAAAAATCACCGTAAAGTATGCCTCCATGTCTCAAGAATGGGGAATCTTTCTCTGCTTTAAATCACGAGGTGAACGCATGTGCCCAAGATTGGTTCAGGACAACCAATAAAACTCAAAACCTCAGTAGAAGAAAGGGGGGCTGTCATGAGAGGAAAAAAAACATTTCTTGTAACTTTGGTGGTAATGTCGCTTTCGTCACTATTATTTTTTTCGAGTATGGGAAAGGCTGAAACACAGGTCGGACCTCGCTCATATCTCAGCAAGACCGGATCCACACTGGAGTTTCTGATAGCCATGGCAGGGGAAGAAACACAGAGAGAATTCGCAGTCAGGGGAGCACAACCCAGGGTGATGGATACCCTTGGTGAAATTGTTACTAAAATTGCACAAACGCAAAGCC
Organism: Deltaproteobacteria bacterium; assembly: GCA_016930875.1. Lineage (NCBI taxonomy): Bacteria > Pseudomonadati > Myxococcota > Myxococcia > Deltaproteobacteria bacterium. Next base: position 2,426 of record JAFGFW010000156.1, read on the forward strand.
TCAATGTGAGTATTCGTTTCGATCATGAACTGAGTGATGCCGAGATCGCTGACCTGGAAAGGGAAGGATTGCGCTTTGTTCGTTTGAATGGAGAGGTAGTCCATTCAGGAAAGATTTACGGCGTCCGCTTACCAATCAGTTCTGTAGACACATTGAAGGGGAGAACAGATATTTTGCGTATCGAGTCCACCTGGAAACCGGCGGTACACATTCCTCTTGATGTCAGCGTGCCCGAGATTAATGCGGATGACATGTGGCAGCTGCTTGACGGCGGGGGTGACAACATTACCGGAAACGGAATAACAGTGGCGGATTTTGATACGGGCATCGATGTCTTTCATCCTGCTTTCTGGTATGCAGACGGCGGATCCTATGCATGGATCGATACGGATAACGACAACGTCTTTGATCCCGGCACTGACACTGTTGATTTAAACGACGATGGAGTCGCCGATACCGACGAGACACTGGACTTCTTCGACGCAGAGGGGCCTGCAGGCAACAATGACGGGGTGTTTCAGGCCGATATGGATTGGCTCTACAATGATTCAAATAACAACGGTCAGAGAGATTTTGGAACCGCAAGTGGCTTTGCTGAGACAGATCCCACCTTCGGTGAAATGATATTTGTTGCAGATGACACCAATCATAACAATGTCCTTGATGTCGGTGAGGACTTGATAGCACTGGGCACGAGTAAGGTGTCCAGAACCATGAACGCTGGCACGGAACGTATCAGAGGGGCTGATCTCATCTTGAGTGACGATGATACGAACGGCCACGGAACGAGTGTATGTGGGGTGATAAACGGTGGGATCATCGGAAGGAGGAAGTTTGTGGGTGTTGCACCGAATGCGGAACTCTTGGTGTCCCACGGCACAGATTACACCGTTTATATTCCTTGGGCGAGGACCAATGGCGCCGATGTGATGCTTTATGAATTTGGTGCATGGGTGCAGGAATTTATGGATGGTTCCTCCAATCTGGAACAAATGATCGATACTGAGGCTGCCGGCGGCATTGTGCAGGTTGTACCTGCAGGTAATCTCGGGCACAAAGACAAACACGCTCAGGACGATGTGGCAGCCGGGGGCAATACCGGCTTTACCTTTAACGTGCCGTCCACGGACAATCCGGGAACCCCTGCCGATGAGGATATCGATAGGGTTTTTATAACAGCGCTGTGGCGCACCACCGGGAATGATTTGGGTTTTACCGTCACGACCCCTACGCCTTCTGTTGTGAATCTCCCTGCCTCACCGGGAGACACCAATTGGCATAGCATCACTTCCGGCGACGGCCACACGATTTATTATCGTCGAGAAGACTCGAGCAGGGGAACCGCGAAATACGACATTACCATAGAAATGAATAAAGTGATTCTGGGAGGCTGGACCGTTCAGGTAGACAACAGCGGCGGCAGCAACGAACAAACGGATATGTACATTGCCGATAATCGGACCGCCTGGTCGGGAGGTGCACTGTGGACGGCTTTCCAGGCGAATCAGAACACCATTGACTGGCCCGCTACGGCTGACAGCGCCATAACCGTTGCATCTTACAGCACGAGAGGATGGTCCGGTGTGGCGGCCGGAGACCTGAGCAACTTCAGCCCGGAAGGACCAAGGATAGACGGCCAGGACATCATGGATATTGCAGCCCCCGGTAACTTTGACATAGGCTCCGCACTTTCTAAGGATGCGAACGGAGGAAGTCTGGGGAGTTATCGCTGGTTCAGTGGAACAAGCGCGGCAGGACCGCATGTAGCCGGAGCAAGTGCCCTGCTGCTCCAATGGGACCCCACCCTGAATCACGGCCAGGTTAAGACGTTGCTGCAGCAAAATGCGAGAACCGACGCTTTTACAGGTGTTACGCCCAATGCGGAGTGGGGATATGGAAAGCTCGAAGTTCTTGCCGCCGTCAACCAACCACCGGTTTGCAGCGCCAACGGACCTTACACGGCCGCTTGCCAAGGCACCACAACGGAAGTCACTCTCGACGGTAGCGGTTCCATTGATCCTAACCCCGGCGACATTTTAACCTATTCTTGGACAACGGATTGTCCAGGAGGAAGTTTTGATGATTCAAGCAGCCAGAATCCTGTGCTTACCATCGATTCGTCCCCTGGCTGTTTTTTGTGCAATGTTTCTCTGACCGTAACCGACCTGGCAGGCGCTTCAGACAGTTGTTCGAATACCGTCACAATTTACGATAACGAACCCCCTGTTCTCAGTTGCCCTCCTGATATCACGATCGAGTGTGATGAGTCCTCAGACCCGGCCAATACAGGGGCTGCGACAGCGACCGATACCTGTGACAGTAACCCATCGTTGAGTTACTCAGATATGGAAACACCCGGCGCATGCCCACAGGAAAAAACAATCACCAGGACCTGGACGGCCAAGGATGCGTGCCTTAATGAAAGTTCCTGCGTCCAAATTATTGAGGTGGTGGACACAACGGCACCAGGCATTGTCTGCAATGCGCCAGCCACTATTACGCCGCCGGATGCGCCCATCTCTTTCAAGGCTTCGGCAATAGACAACTGCGATGCTGCTCCCGTAGTGGAAATCATAACTTACGATTGCTTTTTCTATACCAAAAAGGGAAAGCGGATCGACAAGACGGAATCCTGTGTAGTTGAGGTGGAAGGTGATACCATAACCATCCTGGACAGTGGTGGGGTTGGAGACAATATCACCTGGACTGTTCTAGCGACTGACAGTTGTGGGAATGTCGCAGAGCTAGTATGTGATGTGGAAGTCATCAACCCCGGTAACCCATGATTCCTTTCAGAGGGCTATCTTTGGCAATTAATAAAGGCAGGGTCATCAAGGCTCTGCCTTTATTTCAATTCCATTACCGCTATCTATACCTAAATTTCGGAATTTTCATTCTTATCTATTGTAATCGCAATAAAATCCCCTACACTCTGAAATTATAGACTTCGATAAAAAAACTGGACTCTGACTCGAGAACAGGATACCCATTTTTTTCTTCGAGTCGCCGCCGCTCAGAGGTTGTGATATGTTCCGAAAGGTTAAGATATCATCCACCTTGAAAAGCCTTTGATATGTCTGACATCCCCGTACGTCACTGTAAATTGTAAAGCTTTCGACCAAGATTCACTTCAATGAGATCTCAAGCTCCAGGGCCGGCACCACCTTTCGGGATATCTCCACCATGGTCCAGGGATCGAGGGTTCCCGGGCACTTGACCGGCCCTGCCCTGCCTACCGGCTGAATATTCTCCGGCTGCACAAAAGAGGGTGTCGAGCACTTGATCTTCAGGATATAGTCAAATTTTCTCTGGAAGAGCGGGGCGGCAGAAAAATCCATATGAGGACCGCCGAGACGATCATGGTCAGGGA